>JAYEHV010000053.1:0-6787 GCA_034716495.1 Nanobdellota archaeon | reverse complement strand
CACAAAACTCATGCAACTTAAACTGACAATCTCTTATATTCTTCAATCCCTTCACCAACTTCCCATTCATCCCATTCCCATTGTACTTATCGTAAAAAGCCTTCATACGAGAATAACCCTTTTTATCCATATTTTTAATCCTGGTTTTCCCAAAACTCTCATCCCAATTTCCAGGAACAATAAAAACCGGCTTCCCAAAAGAATTCAAAAACTCTAAAATTTTCCTGCCCCTCTTTAACGAACGCTTTTTCATTTGTTTAAACTCTTTTTTCCCGACATCCCGTATAATCATCTCCTCAATATTTAAAGAAATCTCAGGATTTTTCTTTAATTCTCTAAACAATTTTTTATAATAAGTGGCTATCTCCTTATCAGAACAAACATCTCCGACCTGAATAATACAATCGAAATCCTTAGAACGAATTCTTGGTTTTCTACCGTGCAAGTCTCCGATTATTAATATTTTCATAACATACTAAAATCTAAATCCTTTAAAAATCTAATTAGAACAAATAAAGAAAACAAGATTCTCAGAAAGTTTTAAAAAGGATTTCCTCGAACAAGCCCTATGGAAATAAACATAAGAAAATCGAACTTAAAAGAACTAACTTCCCAAAGAATACCAAAAGACTTCGCAGGAAAAATGAAATACTTTAACGAGGGTTTAGAAAAAAAATGCTATCCTTATATCCCTCGAAAAAATCCAATAACTGTCGAAGAAATAAAAAAATTATGGATACCCTATGCAGAAAACAATATAGATTTTATAGCTGAAACTAATGGAAAAATAATCGGTTCTGCCACTATCTTCTATGATCTTAATGCTACAGCATACAAAGAAGCATCTCTAAGAAAACCCGGAGAAATTGGCATGGCAATAGCCCCCGATTATTCTCATAAAGATATTGGAACCAAAATAATACGAACAATAATCTCTGAATTAGAACGAACGAACAAAACTGCACTTCTTCACACAGATATTAATTTTGGAGAAGAAAAATCAATAATGGAAACTTTAGGCTACAAGGGAAAATTAATAGAAAATTTTAAGAGATATACAAAAGCAGGTCTTTCTGGAAAAGTTTTAGAATATAAATTACCTTAATTAAGATTAATTTTAAAGAGTAATTTAAAAATATCAGGAAAGAACAGACAGCTACTTCCCGCATTTCATTATCTAAAAAATCCAATATCTAACATTTATAAAATCTATCTCCTTCAAAAATACATGACAAATAAACTAATATCCCAAGGTGCCGAAGCAAAAATCTTCCTAAATAAATCTACAATCCTAAAAGCAAGAATTCCGAAAACCTACCGACACCCGCAACTCGACAAACAAATCCGAACACGTCGGACAAAAGCCGAAGCTAAAATTCTAACCAAAGCTCTATTAATTAAAGCCAACGTCCCAAAAGTCCTAAACACTAACAAGTTCAACATAGAAATAGAATATATCAAAGGCGACCGTCTCTCTGAAACCCTAAACTCCTACCCCGAAAAACTCCAATTCCAAATAATGCAACAACTCGGAGAACAAACAGCCCTCATCCACGCAAACAACATCATTCACGGAGACCTCACAACTTCAAACACAATCCTTTCCAACAACAAATTATTCCTAATCGACTTCGGACTCGGATTCATCTCAACAAAAATAGAAGATAAAGCTGTCGATCTCCACCTAATCAAACAAGCCCTCGAAGCAAAACATTTTAGATCACCAGATCACCTACTGGGCCAAAACCATCGAGAGCTGTTCGAACAATTCACAAAAGGATACGAATGGTTAGACTCAGAAAAGATTTTAGAGCGATTAAAAGTCGTAGAAAAACGAGGAAGATACAAACATTAATAGCCCTGCGCGGATGAGTCTGCCCCAACCTAAATTAAAATATATATCGGTGAGGGTATCGAACTTGGTTCGAATCAATAGCCCTGCGCGGATGAGTCTGCCCCAACCTAAATTAAAATATATATCGGTGAGGGTATCGAACTTGGTTCGAATCAATAGCCCTGCGCGGATTCGAACCGCGGTCTCAGCCTTCAAAGGGCTGAATCCTTGACCACTAGACTACAGGGCTTTTAAGTAACATAGTCTTCTAATCAAGCTCTAACCAATAATTACAGACTATAAACTATAAACACTGAAAGCAAATGTTAATTTAAAAATCTTTAGAAACATCAAGATAACCTTTAAAAACCACTATTTACACAATCTAATATGACAAAATTAGAAAAACCAACATGGATAAAAATGAAAGAACCTGAGCTAAAGAAAACAATAGCAGAGCTTGCAGAAAAACACGCTCCTTCAAAAATTGGTTTAATTCTTCGAGATCAATATGGAATTCCCACTACAAAAGTTTTTGGTAAAAAATTGAAAGCGTACTTAAAGGAACTTGGAATTGAAAGAAATGAAGATTTAGAAAATGCAAGAAAAAAAGTCGACAATCTAAAAGAACACCTAAAATCAAATGTTACTGACCGAAGCGCAAAGCACAAACTACAACGAGCACAATCAAGACTGAATATCACCAAAAAATACTTTAAGATTTCTGGTAGAGATTAAAAGTTCATTTAATCACCTAAACACTAAAAATCGCAGTGAGTGTAGCGCGACAGATTTTACCTCATGACCTTGCCTAAGACTATCTAAATTCTATTTACAACCTAAATCTTTTTAAGCAAATAAGGATTTAATCTCTAATGTTAAAAAGAGTTGAACAATTTACAAAGGAATTTCTTGAATTCTCAAAAAACAAACCAATAAGAATTATAAGTCATTATGACACTGATGGAATAACCTCTGCATCAATTCTAGCAAAAACATTAAAACAACTCGATAAAAAATTCACAATTAAAATCGTCAAAAGTCTCGAAGAAAAAGTAATTAAAAAAGAACTTTTACGACAACCAAAAGAAGTAATTCTATTCAGCGATCTAGCATCAGGAAGCCTCAAATACTTCCAAAATCTCAAGGAACCAATCTTCATAATAGATCATCATGAAATCCATAAAGAAGAAATAAACAACAAAATAAAAATTATCAACCCCCACCTTACAGAAAAACCAAAAGACAATGAATGTACTGGTGCAGGACTCTGCTACCTCTTCGCTAAAACAATCTCACCAAACAACCAAAACCTAGCACCATTAGCAATCATTGGAATGATTGGCGACAGACACGAATCAAACATCTCAAAAATAAACCAACAAATCGTAAACGACGCAACAGACCTAAAAATAAAAAAAGGCCTCATCCTTTATCCAGCCACAAGACCCCTAAAAAGAGCGTTAGAATGGTCCACATCACCATATATCCCAGGAGTTACAGGAAACAGAACAGGAGTTCAAAACCTTTTGAGAGAAACTGGAATTGACAACGACAAAAATTTACTTAATCTCTCCGAAGACGAAATGTCAAAACTAATAACTGCAGTAATGATCCGAAGAGCCCAGCACAACAAAGTAGAAGATATAATTGGTAATCTCTATATATTAAAATTCTTCAACACAAAAGAAGACGTCCGAGAAATCTCAGTCTTAATCAATGCATGTTCACGACTCGGTCACAGCGATACTGCAATTGCATTTTGCCTCGAAAACGAAAAGGCAAAATCCAGAGCCCTAGATATTTATACAAAATACAAACAGGAACTAGTCTCAGGATTAAGGGTAGCAGAAAAAATGGATAAAATTAATGGAAAAGGATTTATTATATTAAATGCTAAAGACCAAATAAAAGATGTAATTGTCGGGACAATTTGCTCAATGCTCTCATCATCATCAACCTATGATGAAGGAACAATCCTCATAGGTATGGCATATAACAAAGACAAAATAAAAGTCTCAGCACGAATCGTCGGACACGAAGGACGAAATTTAAAAGAAATTCTAGAAAGAACGGTTAACATATTCAAAGATAACAATCCTCAAACAACTGCAGAAGTTGGGGGACATCATTTTGCCGCAGGTTGTCTTATCGAAAAAGAAAAAGAATCTGATTTTATTAAAGCCTTAAAAGAAACTCTCGAAATAGAAATTATAAAAATTTAACTTCAACCCAAGGTTTAAAAACCAAATTTAATATCATTTTCTATGGAAGGAAAATTTATCAAGGTAAAATGCTCAAAATGTAAAGCGTCCCAAGTAATATTTGGAAAAGCTTCTACAAAAGTTAGATGTCTCGAATGCAATACCATCCTAGCATTGCCATCAAGCGGAAAAGCAAAAATCCGTTCAAGAGTCGAAGAAATTTTATAAGACTTCTTCAAGACGAGTATAAATTTAAATAATCAAATCTATTAAAATCCCTATGAAAGAAAACGACTTAATATTGTGTAAAGTAGAAAAAGTAACAAATACTATCACATTCGTAAGACTGCCTAACGGAAAACAAGGAACAATAATTTCTTCAGAAATCGCACCAGGAAGAATTAAATTCATGCGACAATATGTAGTTCCAAATAAACAAATCGTCTGCAAAGTTTTAGAAAATTTTGGAGATAATATCCATCTATCTCTTAGAAGAGTAAACTCAAAAGAGAAAAAAGAAGTTCTGCAAAAATTCAAACAAGAACAAGCAATAAATATTGCATTCAAACAAATACTTAAAGAAAATTCAGAAAAGATAACTGAAAGAATATTTGAAAATTTTACAACCCTTTTAGAATTCATCGAAGCTACAAAAGACAACGAAAAATTAATAACCCAATATATCCCAAAAACAGATCAAGAATCAATAAAAAAACTAACTGAAAAGAAAAAAATAAATCTAGAACTAAAACAAAATATTAAAATTAAATGCCTCGAAAATGACGGAATAAAAAAGATTAAAGAAATTTTTGACATAGATAATAAAAATCTCTCTATAACTTACATATCTGCAGGACAATTTAAACTCAAACTCATAGTAGAAGATTTCAAACAAGGGAAAAAAAAGTTAGCAGAAATTACCGAAAAACTAGAAGAAAAAGCAAAAAAAAATAATTGTGAATTTTTCATAAGCGAAGAAAAATAATTTTATTAAAATGAATCAATTAAAAAAATGCTCAAAATGTAAAATCTATACTTTAAAAGAAAACTGCCCAAAATGCAATTACCCCACAAAATCTGCACACTATAAATTTCAACAAATTCGCGACGCCCCTCCAAGGAGTGCATTATTTAAACGAAGATAAACATTCAAATCATCTAACAAAAACAATTTAAATAAGACTTTACTTCTAATAACATGAAAATCCTTACTTATTCATTCGAAAAATTTCACACCCTCAAAACCAATCCAGCATATGAAATTGGAAAAATTATACTTAAACAATTTAATTCAAAAAATGTTGATTTAATCCAATTACCAGTTACCTATGACTGCTGGGAAAAACTAAAAGAAAAAATAGATGAATTTAAACCAAATCTCGTTTTAGGGATTGGTGTTGCCAAAATAAACAAAGTTAAAATCGAAAAAATCGGCTTGAACTACAAACATACAGAGAGTCTAGATAATAATGGAAATAAAACTATTATGGAAAAAATAGATTCCTCGAAAGATTTAGCTTACGAAACTGATTTCGATATACTCGACTTCGTAGAAAAATTAAAAAACAAAAAAATCCCGGCAGAAGTTTCTTTTAATGCAGAAACATATATTTGCAATTACACTTATTTTAATTGTCTTCAATATCTTAAAAACACTAGTATAAAAACAGTTTTTATCCATGTCCCCATTTCTCCAGAAGAAGCAATCGAACTTAATACAGACATTCCAGTCTTCCCACCACAGTTAATTGCAAATGAAATTTTTAATATTTTAAGCAAAATGGAATAATAACAGTTCCCTCACCAATCTCTTTCCCTTAACAACTTCTATAAAAATCTTTCCTGAAGATTTTACTGCATGGCTTTGCCATAAGACTATCTAAATATTAAAGACTATGTCTTTAACCTTTATCATATCCATCTCCCACAACGGAGTCAGTTTCACTCGATTATAAATTATCGCCGCTGGATGAAACAATGGAATCAGTTTAAATTTAAGACCGTCCATCTCAATTTCCTGAACCTTCCCATGAACCTGTGTGATTCCAGGCTGTTCCTTCATTAAATCTATATTTCCCGACGCTAAAAAAAACTTCGTCGCATAATTTCCAAGAGAACAAACAACCTTCGGCTTTATAATTTTTATTTGTTTCATTAAATAAGGAGTATGAGCTTCAATCTCATAAGACAACGGATCTCTATTTTCAGGAGGACGATATTTCAGAATATTACATATATAAACATCATCTAAACTTAAACCAATCTTCCCAAGTAATTTATCCAAATTTTTCCCGGCAGCTCCCACAAATGGCACGCCTTGTAAATCCTCATTTTTTCCCGCCGCCTCGCCAACAAAAACAATTTCAGCTTCAGGATTACCTTTTCCAAAAACCAAATTTGTAGCCGTAACTCTCAAAGGCAAATAAATACTTAATATTTCCTTCTCAACTTCTTTTAATAAAAACTTATTATCCATCTTTTATCCCAATTCTTCTTGATTTAATAACTCTTCGGCACCATTCAGCAGTCCCTCTCTTTTCCAATCTCCGTATTCCAAATTTATCCATTTGTCTATATAATGTAGAAAGACTTACATTAAGCCTCTCCGCAATTTCCCGCGGAATTAAATTATCTTCCTTCAAATACTTTTCAATTATAAAAACCATACTTTCTCCATACTTATTTTCTAATTTAAACAATTTTCTCCCTAATTTTTTTTCCCTTTGTTGTTCCAAGGTATATTTTTTGG
>JAYEHV010000052.1:0-7161 GCA_034716495.1 Nanobdellota archaeon | reverse complement strand
AAGACAAACCTAGCTCGTAATGTTTGATGCATTTCAATTTAAATTCCTCGCCGTAAACCATTAAGAAAAAGGGTATTTAATGTCCTTAGTTTTTGTTATAACTGTCACATAATTATGGTTAAGGACATGTTCGACGAAATTTAGAAATGTTTATAAAGAATTTAATGGTTGTTCTAGTATGGGTTTGGAAAAGAGTCATGTGAATAAATTTTTAATTTTTGGAGTATTAGGTCTATTTTTGATTTCTATGATAGCCGGGATTGTTTCTGCAGAGGATTTTTCGGCTGAAGCGGGAGAGTTCGCGGAGTCCGCAGTTACAGGAATTGGAGGATTTTTTGGAACGCTATTTGAACCATTGTTTGGAGAAACAGAAATCTTGTCGAGGGTTTTCTTTGCGATTCTTCTAGGAATGATTATTTATTCGATTATCAGCGTTCTGTTTAAAGATAGTGGTCCTTGGATTCATTGGGGTATCACGGGTGCTATAACTTCCTTGGCATTATTAGGTTTACCTTTAAATTTTTTAGAGGTTGTTAGAACGCAATATGGGGCAATGGGTGCTGCAATATTAACAATTATACCTTTTATGATAATTCTTGTATTTAGTCTTAAATTAGAAAACAAACTCTTCGCACGAGTAATTTGGCTATTCTATACAGGATATTACTTATCTATGTACTTATATGGGATTGGAAAAAATGGGTGGTTCACAACCGAATCAATCCCATATATGATTGCGTTCATAGTTGGTTTATTTTTATTTTTTGGAATCGGAGCAATAAGAAACTTGCTCTTCAAAGGGGAAATAGAAGGTCTTTTAGAAAAAGGAATGGGTAAGGTCGAAAAAAGAAGAGTTGCTAGAACGATTAGCGATGCAAACCTCACTGCCGAAACTGATGTAAAAATTGAGTAATCCTAAACTTTTTTAAACATCTTATCCTATTTTAATTTATGAAAAATATTTATGTATTATTGATTTTGTCGTTTCTTCTTATGTCAACTTGTGTTCAGGCAGAAGCTTCTATGCAAGAAGCAGGAGAGATTATCGGGGACAAATTGAGTGATGTGTCTCAAAATACCGGAAAATATGCAGAGATTGTCGGCGAGAATCTTCTTAAGTTTCAGGAGTTTCTCGTGGGTTCGCTATCATTTCTCAGCTTTGGAATTATCGGTGGTGGCGACGCACTTGCCTTTGCAGAGTTTCTTCTCATGGCACTCCTGTTTATGTTTGTTTATAGTATCCTCGGTTTTATGTCTTTTATCCCGACCAAATTTAATTTTCTCATAGCTTTCCTAGTAACACTCCTTGCTTTTATTAACCTAGATATAGAAACAATACAAGTCATAATTTCTAATTACGAAGCGATGGGGATTACGATAACAGTTATACTTCCTATTTTAATTTTACTTGCCTTTACTTTTAGAATTTATCAGCGAGCTTACGAAGGGGAGAGTGAGACAAGTCCTTTTTATGCTGAAATGTTTAATTTAGTATTTTTAATATTTTTTGGGATATTTTTTATTCGGCACAGTTCTTCCGAGGAGGGTGCAATTAAGATGATGAGATTTGTCTCGGGAGGGGTTCTTATTTTTTTAGGGATTGCCCAGCTTACCATGTATAAATTTTTTGCCGAAATGTTCTATAAGGGGAAAAGAGATTCTGAGAAATTAGAAAAAGAGATGAAAGATATGAAAAAAGAAGCCGTCGACAAGATTAACGAGATTCAAGCTGGAATGGATTTTTCTTATTCAAAAGGAATGAGGAGGGGTGGTAAAGGAAAGAAGAATGGCGGGAGATTTGTTAAAAGGGCATCTACAGAAAGATATGCAAGACGATTTGGTGACGAGGCTGCAAAAAAGAGATTTGGTTCTTAATCAGTTTTTGATATAGCTCTTCCTATCATTCGCCCTTTTGCCTCGGCTCTTGAAACTTGTGAATATTTTTTTATTATCGGCTCTATTAAATCAAAGAACTGCCAGATTATAAAAAAAATCGGGAAGACAATCAAAATGGTTAAAATTGGTCCCCAGAATTTATTTTCAATCATAAAGTGCAACCAAGCCCAGTCGAGTTTGGTTACTGTGTAAGTTACTCCTGCAAGAAATAAATTTTTTAAATTGATAAATACACCTGTTATCGAAACTATCGTCGTTATAATCAGTGCTACTACAAATTCTCCGGAGATTGCATCAAGAATTTTTATTTTAAAAAAAGGAGTTATTTTTAAAATATCTAAAATTATAACGAAAAACATTACGAAGACCATGAAAAAGACTATTGCTTCACGGACGCTTATTTCGGTAGACTTGTCATGTAAATTCAATCCGAAAAATCCTCCGATAAGTTTCTGCCAAACTGAAGAAATTATTACAGTTTCATTCCACGGATTTTTTTCAATAGGAATTTTTAATTTATTTTCAATATTATCGATAATGTCTTCATCAATAGTTTGTGGAGTATCTTCTGCTATCAGCAAGGGTGTCAGCAATAAAAGAATAAATATTGTTGTTATAAATCTTTTTTTCATATGATGTTTAGTTGTCTGACGTTTAAATAGTTTCTCTCGGTAGGTTTAAAAATTGGGGTAGGTTTGATAGATTATGAGAAAAATTTGTATGGTGTTGAGCTTTATGTTGATTTTAAGTTTTGGCTTTGTTATGGCACAGGAACCTGATGTTGAAATTGGCGAAAGAGATGTTGAAGATATTCAAGGAACTATTGACAAATTACCGATTAATGATTCTGGGGAGATTGATTTTAGCGAATATAAACCATTCGTATCAAAGGCGGAGGAACGTATCGACACAATTAATTTATGGTTGGATAATAATGTTGGTTGGATGAAATTTATTTTCAACATGAAGCCACAGATTTCTTGGCTGTTTATTTTTAATTTTTATTTTATTTTATTGTTTTTAACAATTTTAGTTTTCAATGCAGGGGAGCTTTGGTTCTTTATAGAAAAAAAATCAAACGCAGTCCTTTTTGGATTCGGAGTTTTTTCTATTTTTTCTGTAGCTAGACTTTATGTTGGATTAGCTAATATTTTAAATAATCTATTAACTTATTTTTTTAGTGTTTTACTTCCGGTTAGCTTTTGGCTTGCGATTATAGGATTAGTTGTTTTGATTGTTTTGTGTATTTTTGCATTTCCTGTTGTAAGTTCTATTTTAATGTTTATTGCTAAATATCTTGAAGGAAAACGCGCACTCAAACAAAAAATTGAAGTTGCTACCAACACAGAAACTCTTAATAGTCTGCTTGATCAGATAAAGAAAAATTAAAAGAAATCTCCCAATCCTTTTTGTTTTTTCCCTTCTTCTATCTGTTTCAGTTTTTGCAGTCCTGAATCTATTCGATTTTCTGAAAAGTCGTTAGAAAGAAGAATCTCTTTTACTTTTGTTTCGTCTACTTTTTTAAATTCTATATCTTCCATATACGATGATTCGTATTCGTGAAACTGTTTGAAAATTTCCTGCCAATCAAAAATGAAATCGTATCGTTCGTTGTCTTGAATATGTTTGAAAATTTCAACAGGATATTTATATTTCTGAACAATCTCTAATGCACGTTTCTGACCGAGACCCTTGATGCCTCCAGGATTGTAGTCCGTCCCGACGAGGATTGCCAGACAGATAAGCTGGTCTTTATCTATTTGTAATTTGTTAAGAACGTCCTGGAATTCAATGAGTTCTGATTTTATATCGATATAAATTCCCGAAGGTGTTTTTCGTCTTCGTGCCGAAGTTAAATTTCGGATGAGATATGGGGCTCCATAAAGTAGTGCATCATAATCTTGTGACGCGGCTGCCCAAGCTTTTTTTGCTCGTGCTAACGTCGCTGCTTCTGCCTCGCCTTCCGCAGGTGATTGGATTACTGGAATCCCCATTGCAATTAAAAGTTCCTTACTTTTCTCAATTATCTCTTCAGTAATTTTTACAAATCTTCCGCCATATTTTTTCATCTCATTAACATCTTTCTTTAATTTTGCTTCTTCGTATTTTTGTTCTGCAATTCTTTTCACTTCTTTTCGCCTTTCGATTTCTTCCTGTTTTAATTCAGGAGATTTCCCATCAAAGACATATACTGGTTTTATTCCTCCTTGTAGAAGGTTTATATTTCTATAAAAGAGTCCTGATAGGTGCGAGGTTATTTTTCCTTGTTTGTTCATCAAAGGGGTTCCATCGGGTTGCCTGATTGTTGTTAGAAATTGGTAAAGAGTATTGAAAGCGTCTATAGCTATTATTTTTCCTTTTAGGTCTGAGATTTCTATTTCTTTTCTTGGAATGATATCTGATATCTGTACGCCCATATTAAGTAGAAGACTAACAAATTAATAAGATTATTGGTTTTCTGACATTTTTCTGTTAAAAAAATCTTGATACTTTCTTGCTAGTGGGAGACAGTCTATTTCCTTTCTATTTCTTTTTTTAGAAATTCTAGATGCTATAAAACCTATTTGAGATTGTTTGTAATCGGGATCAAACTTAGATAGAGTTCTTCCTCCATCCTCTCTAATATCTTCAGGAATTTCAAAGGCATAATTTTTTGCACCTCCGTAATTATCATTTAAAACATTCACTGCATGACCAATAGTTGTAAATCTTCTTTCTCTGATTAGGTTTTTTGAAACCTTTCTCGAAATGGCCTGTGAAACTGCACCCTTATCACTAGTTGAGAGCACCAATTCTAGCTTATAGATATTATGTACTCCAGGTATTTTAATCTCTGGGAGTTCTACAATATAATAGTAATGTTGTCTTTTTTTCATGATAGATAGGGTCCCAGAATATTTATAAATCTTTTGATTGTTGTGTCTATTTAGTAGTTACTATATCTGCAGATAGGGGGAATTTTGGGTTTGACGGGGGGAATTTAACGAAGTCGCCGAAGCCCCCGAAAAAATTTCCCCCGATAGAGGTTGGATTTTAGTGTAACGATGCCGAAGGCAAAAAATCAAATTTGTCGACATTGGAAACCTCCCAAAAATGGAAGTTGATAAGGATATTTTAATCCTTTCTCATTATCATAAGTTCTTGCTTCATTATAAATCTTGGCATATTCTTTCTTATTTAAAATAAGACCTCTTTCTAGGGCTTCTCCATGAGGAATTAATCCGGAAAATTGAGGAGATATATTATTTTCTCTACAAAATTTAAATAAGGGAATTACATCCTTTTTATTTTAATCTTTGATTATTGTTAATTCTAGACAGAATCGAAATATCTAAAAAAAATTACCCCCTTCTAACAACAAAGAAAATTCCAACTGCACTTAAAATTGTCAGCATCCCAACGAAGAATCCAAACTCAGGAACAACATGCCCTTGCGAGTTCATAATTCCCGCCCCATCAATCCTTCCATACCCGTAATAATCATCCCTTCCAGGATCGCCTAAATCAACCGCCGTATCTATCAAAAGCTGTTTTACCTGTGCAGGGTTTAATGAGGGATTTGCCTGCAATATTAAAGCAATCATTCCTGCAACATGCGGTGCGGACATACTTGTTCCATCTCCATTAGCATAGTAATAATTGTTACAATTTAAACCTTGAACATGACAAGAATATGTAGAAAGTATAGAAACTCCGGGGGCTACAAAGTCTAATGCCTCCCCATAATTAGACCAAGAAGCTCTTACATCATTTTTATCAACTGCACCGACGGAGATTACTTTAGTTATACAGGCTGGAGAAACAACATCAGAGTTTTCATTTCCCGCAGAAGCCACAACAACCACCCCCTGATCAACAGCCCAATTAGATTTATTCGCTAGAGGATCTTCATCACAATATCCTGTATAATTTCCTCCGCCCAAACTTATACTTATTATGTCTGCCCCATTTTCAACAGCCCATTCTATTCCTGCTTCGATATCACTATCATAACAATAAAGCGGTCCGCAAACCTTCCCAACTATTATATCTGCTCCAGGAGAAACACCCGTAGCAGAATTACCACCTATATCATAAACACCATTCCCAGTCACTATTCCCGAAACATGAGTTCCGTGACCATCAGTATCTTCGTCGCTTCCACCAACAAAATTTTTTGTCAATATCACACTATCACTCAACTCTATATGCCCATCATCAACACCAGTATCTAAAATAGCCACAACTACTCCTGAACCATCATACCCCCAATTCCAAATAGCATCAGCGTTTATCTGCAAATCAGCTTCCATGTCAAGAGGATAGTATTTCTTATCTTCCCGAACATCTTCTTCTAACATTCTAACAATTTCTTTAGAGCAAGACAACGCAGTTTTATCATTTAACTCGTGTATAATCTCACAACCCATTAAAACAAAATTCTCTTTATCTTGATTAGAAACTGTATCAGCTATAACCCTCACATTCTCTTCTTCAATTCCCAGAGTCATCAATTGAGTTTGGGGAATCTTATTCATCCCCTCTCCTGAAACAACAATTACAGAATTTTCTCCACTTACAACACCAATCATGCTAAGAATAAAAACCAACATCAACATTGATACGATTATTTTTTTCATATTAATCTTTTCTAACAACAAAGAAAATTCCAACTGCACTTAAAATTGTTAACATTCCAAAGACAAATCCGAATTCTGGGACCATTGGAACATTTACTATTGCTACATCTAAGCTACCAATCATATTATCAATTACAACTGCGGGGCCACTTTCTCCATATAAACCATCTATCGTTGTTGCATAAACAGTTACTTCATCTCCATCGTTACACCCTTCTGTTGAACTTTCAGAAAAACTCACCCCATACCAACCATTAGAATCACTTGTTGTATTCTGCGTATTTATAACTGTGCCTGAACTTGTAACATGAGCACAAGAAACAACAATATCCGCATTCTCAACAGGATTGGTTATTTCACCCTGATAAGCAACTCCATTAACAATCGTTGCCGCACTCACTAAACTAAACGAAAACATAAACATCAAAACCAACACTGCTCCAAATATTTTTTTCATAAATCAAACTAGATTAAGCTCTTTAAAAAGATTGTTGTAATTAAACAATAGATATTAAAAAGGTATAAACAAGACAAGATTCGCAATTAACCCGAGGATAAAGCATAGAATTATATTATTTGTAGATTTGTAAATGATTCCGGAGATTAAGCCAAAAGCTAAAAAATAAACGAATGAAAAAAATCCGAA
>JAYEHV010000051.1:0-24543 GCA_034716495.1 Nanobdellota archaeon | reverse complement strand
TTTTATGATTTAAGTTTTGTTCAAGTAACATTTCGAGACATTTATCCCTCATATTATAATGGTATGCTCCATTATCTAATCCATCTACATTATACGAAACAGCATAAATCTCAACAGGAAATCTTGCTCCCCCAGAAGGGTATGTTCTCCTTTCAGGTTTTCTTTTTGAATCTACAATCCTACAAGAACCTAAAACTTTTGAGAATTCAGAAAATGAAATTGGATTATCTGAAGGATAGGCGCGCACCTCGTAACTTAGGGGTGGGCGAGCAACTTCGTGGTAGGCAGTAACTAAAATAAAAATTCAAAATCTTTGATTTTGACTATCTGTTCTGAAAGGATTGCGCGCGTGCCCGTCCTTAAAACCAAAATTCAATTACCTATAACATAACGAACCTATCCTTGCAAGATACATAAAAAAGAGGATTAGAGGGAGAAATATTTAAGGATTTTTTGCCACAAGATAATTCAAATAATTCTATAGATGATAAATGCTAGTTAGGCTCACAAACTTTTTAAACAAAAAAATTCTCAATAACTTATGCGTGGGTAGTTTAGTGGTTAGAATCTGTCGTTGCCAACGATGGGACCGGAGTTCGAATCTCCGCTCGCGCATTTTTAATCACTCAATCATACCCCGTCATCCCACTCAACCTACCACTCTTCCCTTCTGACTTCTTCGCCGCAATAACATCGTCAATCCTTAAAATCATAATGGCAACTTCCGACGCTGAAGCAATCGCCTGAGTCTT
Organism: Nanobdellota archaeon; assembly: GCA_034716495.1. Taxonomy (GTDB): domain Archaea; phylum Nanobdellota; class Nanobdellia; order Pacearchaeales; family GW2011-AR1; genus JAGVXH01. The sequence goes on along the minus strand of JAYEHV010000051.1, from coordinate 23,791 downwards.
AACCTTCAAGGGCTCAATAATCCCCTGCATCAAAGTATCCTCAATCTTCCCCGAAAATAAATTCAAACCGGCATTCTTCATCCCAGAATCGTGGCTAACTTGAAGCTCTGTTAAAACATCAATAGGATCCATCCCCGCATTTTCCGCCAATGTCGTAGGTATAAATTCCAAAGTAGAAGCAAACTCCTTAACCGCTAATCCCTCACGACCCTTCAAAGTCGAAGCAAACTCCTTCAATCTTTTAGCCAACTCAATTTCAACAGCTCCACCCCCAGCAACAACCATAGAATCCTTCAACGTAGCCGCAACATCACCTAAAGCGTCTTTCATTCCTCGCTCAACCTCATCAATAACATGCTCCGTCCCTCCACGAATCAAAATCGTCAAAGCCTTGGGATTCTTACACATCATAACATAAGTCATACTCTCCTCCCCCTCCTTGCGCTCCTCAACATAACTCGCATAACCCAAATCTACAGGACAAATCTCACTCAATTTTGAAACAATCTTCGCCCCTGTCGCCTTCGCCAAACTCTGCATATCACTCTTCGCAACACGACGCACAGCATAAATCCCTGCCTTCGCCAAATAATACTGAACCAAATCATCAATTCCCTTCTGAACAAAAAGAACATTCGCCCCAGACTCTTTAATCCATTCAACCTTTGACTTCAAAATAGATTCTTCCTGATTCAAAAAATTCTGCAATTGATCGGGAGTCGAAACCGAAATCTTAGCTTCAGTCTCAGGCCCTTGAATCTCCAATGCCTCCTCAATCAAAGCTATCCGAGCTTCCTCAATCTTCACAGGCATCTCAAGATTAATCTTCCCTTTATCAATAACAATCCCTTTAATCAACTCAGTGTTCTCAATCGCCTGACCCTTATGCTTCCCAATTCGAATATCTTCCAAATCAACCACCTTATTCTCTGCAACAATCTCCACAGCATCAACAATAATTTTGCTAAACATTTCCTTCAAATACTCCACACCCTTCCCAGTCATAGCCGTCTGTGCAACCCTCATCAAATCCTCCTTTGAATCAATCTCAACCGCCAAATCCTTCAAAATAGTCTGAGCCTTTTCATCGGCCCAACGATAACCTCGAGTAATAATCGTAGGATGAATTTTCATATCCAATAATCTCTCAGCGTTTTCCAAAAATTTTCCCGCAAGCATAACCGCAGTCGTCGTCCCATCACCAACCTCCTTCTCTTGAGTCTTCGCAATCTCAACAATCATTTTAGCCGCCGGATGCTCAATTTCCATCTCCTCAAGAATCGTCACCCCATCATTAGTCACAATAATATTCCCAACCCTATCAACCAACATCTTATCCATCCCTTTTGGACCAAGAGTTGTCTTCACAGTCTCAGCAACAACTCGTGCTGCCAAAATATTATTCCTCTGAGCATCTCGCCCAAGAACTCGACTTCCCTCTTCAGATCTAATAGAATCTTCCATAGTCTAAAAATCCCTAAATTCTTTATAAGAATTATTGTGATAGAATACATGTCACCACACAATACTCCCATAATTATATAAACAAAATTCACCTAAGAAATTTATGGAAATGGGCATAAAAGTTGGAGACCTAATGACTCGAAATTTTGTCTATGTCTCTCCTGAAACCAATTTAAGAGACTGTGCAAAAACCATGGTCAAAAAGCGAGTTGGAAGTTTGATTATAAAAAACGAACACAAACTTAAAGGAATTCTAACCGAAAAAGATATTATCTGGGCAATCGTGAAAAAATCCAAAAAAGACCTCAAAAACATTCTTGCAAAAGATTTGATGAAACGAAAAGTCATTACAATAAAACCTGGAGAAGACATAATTAACGCAATGCAAAAGTTCAAAAAGAAAAAAATAAGAAGACTTCCGGTAGTAGAATCCGGAAAATTAATTGGAATGCTTACCCTAAAAGATGTTCTAAGAATCGACCCAGGACTTTTTCAACTAATTGCAGAAACAATGAAAATAAAAGAAGAAACATCCAAGCTCAATAGAAAAAGTATAATCGCTCCGAGAAAACAGGGAATCTGTGAAGAATGCGGAGAATTTGACCTACTTTATCACGACGACGCCCAATGGCTCTGTGATACTTGTTATAATAAAAGATAGTTCCTCTTAAAGTTTTTTGAATAGATTATTAATAGCCGACAGAAAGTAAGCTATACCTGCATCAAAATTCATCCACCCCCTTAATATAAAACCCTTCCAAAATCCATATTTCTTTTCTTTAATTGGTTGTGAATAATCAAGAATCTTATAATCAAAACCTTTCCTATATCTTTTAACGAAATGGTTTAATCCCGCTTCTACACGATATCTCTTTTTAAAATATTCGGGCAATCCCTCCCAGATTTCACGTCGCATCGCTCTTTCTCCTGAATTAATTGCAAAAAGATGTATAGTCCTTTGCATAAAATTTTTTCTAAGTCCAATAAACATATCTGTTAACCCATATTTAATAGGAGTTACGATCTCCTCAACAATATCTGGACTAAAATCAATTAAATCAGCATCACAGAAGAAAATAATTTCTGCTTTTGTTGATGCAACGGCTTCTTCTATTGATGCACCTTTCCCAACATTCTTCTTGTTCTTGATTAATCTAATCTTCTTACTATTCTTCATAAACTTTCTAATAATCTCTTCAGTATCATCTGAAGAACCATCATCGATAACAACAATCTCATTTAGAAATTTAACCTTCAATAAAACATTAAGAACCTCTCCAATCCTCTTACCCTCATTATACGCTGGAACAATCGCTGCTATTGTTTCTTTCTTTTTCCTACTCCTGTTAAATAGATTTTCTCCACAAATAAACATTACAATTTCATCCCTTAATTTTTTATTGGAAGGAGAATAAAATAAGTTATGAATTTTTTCTTCAAATAAAACTTTCTTTTTAATCTTCGAACTGATTTCTTTTATAATTATCCCTGCAGATTTATAATGTCCTAATTTATCTCCTATGGAAAATGTAACCAAACACGGACAATCGATTTTCTGTATTCTCTTTCTTAGTTCTCTTCCGGCTTTTCTAGCTATTTTAAGTCCTCTGCAGTGCATATAGCCATAATTTTTATCCCCCAACTTCTCTCGTATTCTACGTTCATGATCTCCTATAGATTTCTTCCAGTATTTTTTAAAAAGTCCTAAAAAACTAAACCCGGGAATATTAAAAGGGAACCTCCATTTATATGGCGGGGAGATAGCAATGACTCCTTCAACACGATATTTCGTAGACAAGTACAGTGCAATTTGAGCACCAAAACAGATTCCTAGCAAAACTATCTTTCTCCCTTTCTTTAAATCCTCAATAAGTTCTTCCTCAATTTGTTCGACGAAATCATGATAATTTAAATTATCTAAATCACTAATTTTGGTTCCATGTCCTCTCAATAATATCGCCCGAACATTCGCTCTGAATTTTTTATGGAGATATTTTGGTAATGAACCGAAACCTGTCGGACTTCCAGTGTAACCATGAATCATAAAAAATTCCTTATCTGAAGATGATTTGAGATTTATTTCTTTAACCATTTTTGTAAGTTTTGTGAAATACAGATATTTAACTTATGCGTTACTCGCCAAAAACATTTATATATCCTTCTTCTCTTGTATAGGAATGGCAGAGAAAAAGGAAGTGTACAAACAAAAGCTTAAACAAAAAGGTTATTGGAATTATGCAGACCTCTACAATTTTTGTTTCGACTGGCTAAAAGAGGAAGGTTATAAAGTTAAGGAAAAAGAATACGTAGAAAAATTATCTGGTTTTGGAAAAGAAATTACTCTAAAATGGGAAGCCAGTAAAAAAGTTACAGATTATTTCAAATATGTAATCGAAGTTAAATGGCATATTCTGGGAATGAAAGATGCTGAAGTTGAACAAGATGGAAAAAAAGTTAGCACAAATAAAGGAGAAGTAGCAATAACCATCCAGGCAACATTAATTAGAGATTATGAAGAAAGATGGGAAGACAAACCTATCTGGAAATTTTTGCGAGGAATCTACGAAAAATATGTTATTCGAACAACTATTGATGAATATGGCGATACTCTCGAAGACAAAGCAAGAGAGTATCTAAAAGATGTTAAAGCATTCTTGCAAATTGGCGGTCGTTAATTAATCCATAGTTTTGAATCACAATAATCTTTATAAAATAATTCGCATTATTCCTATATGAACAAATTATTAGTAATATTAATAGGAATATGTTGTCTAACTTTTATTTCTGCTCTAGACGTTTCGGAGCAACATGATAATAACGTAATTGTTCGAGATATTGATAACTCAATAGATTTGATACTAACAATAACAAACGCATCACAAGGAACTTACAACGTTTACACCCTTGCTGATATCTCGATAAAACCCTCAGAAACATTTACAATTCCTGAAGGGACAACCAAAAAAGCGTTTACACTAACGCCTACCGAAAACCTTGATATCGAAGGCTATTATACATTCACATACACATTAAATTACAGGGGTGTAGAAAAAGTAAATAAAAAATTCACAATCAATTTACTAAACTTAGAAGATATCCTAGAGATAAGTTCAGATTCAATAAATCCTGAATCCGATAAAATAAAATTCTATATTCAGAACAAAGAAAACGTCGAGCTGAAGAATCTCACTGCAACATTCTCTTCAATCCTCTTCGATATAGAAAGAACTTTAAATATCGGACCAAAAGAAAAGTTAGAAATTTCTGTAGATGTGGACAAAGACAAATTAAAAAAAACAAAAGCTGGAGTCTATATAATTAAATCAATATTCCAAACAAACAAAGGAACAAGAAAAATAAGTGGAAATTTGTATCTCGGAGAAAAAAAAGGGATTTCGTCAATGGAAGATAAATCAGGATTTTTAGTTATAACTGAAATAATAACTAAGATTAATTCTGGAAATGTTTTGGAAAACGTCCAGGTAAAATTAAAACGGAACATTTTTTCTAGATTATTTACAAGTTTTAATATCGAGCCAACAATTACTGACCGACAAGGATTAACTATCGAATACACTTGGATAAAAGAACAACTCAAACCTGCAGAAATTTACACAATAAAAGCAAAAACAAACTACCTCTTCCCCTTTTTCACTATTCTCTTCGCAGTCCTAGCAATTCTTGGATTTAAACAATTCAGCGAAACAAAACTTAAAGTTACAAAATCTGTTTCACATGTAAAAACAAAAAATGGAGAATTCGCATTAAAGATTAGTTTAAATCTGAAAGCAAAAAAAGATGTGGAAAATGTAACGCTTATTGATAAAGTTCCAGCAATAGTGAAAATTTACAAAAATTTCGGAATAGTTAAACCAGACAAAATTGATACAGAAAGTCGAAGAATCAGTTGGAATATAGGAGATTTGAATACAGGAGAAGAAAGAATTTTTACCTATATCGTCTACTCTAAAGTTGGAGTAATCGGTAAGTTTTCACTCCCAGAAGCATTAGTGGTATTCGAAAAAAACGACCAAATTCACGAAGTAGAATCAAACAAAGTTTTCTTTATGAGTGACCAGATTAAAGGCAACTAATTTTTATACCCCTGTTTTCTCCTAAATACATGAAAGAAGTTGTAATTCCTGCAAAAATAAAATCCCAAGTTGAAGACTTCATTGTCGAAGAAATTGGAGAGAAAGGGGTTTGCAAAATTTCATCAATATTTACTCCAAACTTAACTCCAAGTTTAAACAACTTAGATTTAAACAATCCTCAAGAATTTCTCTGGTGCGAAATGGAAAAACAAAATATCGACCATCTTCAAGCAATCAAGGAAGTAGCAAAATTAATAGACCGGGGTGTTGATGCAATAGGATACGCCGGAACAAAAGACAAAAAAGCATGGACATCACAAAGAATTTCAATCTTTCAACCAGATATTGAAAAAATAAAAACGTTTCATCACCCAAACATTATCCTCAAAAGTTTCAAATGGAATAAAAGAAAAATAAAAATAGGTTATCTCGAAGCAAACAATTTCAAAATAGTTCTAAGAGACCTAAATAAAAAAGAAGCGATAAAATTATCCTCATCAATCCGCAAGAAAAGCTGGTTCCCAAATTATTTCGGAACTCAAAGATTTGGTTCATTAAGAAACAATAACGTCAAAATAGGAAAATTAATTCTCAAAAGAAAATTCGAAGAGGCTGTTTGGGCAATTTTAACAGATATCGGAGATGAGCAACCAGAGGTAATATCTGCAAGAGAAAAATTAAAACAAGAAAAAGACTTCGCTACAGCCACAGAGTATTTTCCAAATTATCTTAAACTTGAAAAACAAATATTATTTTATCTAACAAAAAATCCAAATAATTTTCTAGGAGCAATTAAAAAAGCAGAACGAAAAAATATCTTGATATTCGTTCACTCAGTTCAAAGTAAAATTTTCAATGAGGTATTAGAACAAGCATTAGAAGAGAGATTAGATTTCACAAAGGAAGGTCAAAAAAGTTGTTTGCTAATGGGCTACAAAACAAGATTCTTTAATGGACACCTCGGGGAAATTGAACAACAAGTTCTTACAGACCACAACCTAAAACTCGAAGATTTCGACGTCCAAGAAATTCCTTACCTCAGAATCAAAGGCTCATTCCGAAAAGCGATAACTGAAGTAAAAGATTTAAAAGTTGAAATAATGGATGATGAAAAATTTTCTAATTCTAAAAAAATAATCCTTGAGTTTACTCTTCCAAGTGGAGTCTATGCAACAACGTTCTTGGAAAATTTCTTTAGTTTAAAATAAAATTTACAAAACTTTTAGTTGCCCCCTCATTTATAATCCCATTACTAATTTTTGATTTAGCCCTCGCAATAAAAATCAATCTCGCATGAGGATTCCTCCTTCTAACAATATTTAACTACCTCCTAGCAAAAATGCAAAACGAAAAACCCCTAAAAATCATAACAGAACATCTCTTAATAACAATCCTTGTAATTACAATAACCTATTTTATAGGACTATTTATTTCAATAAATTTCATCTAAAATTAAGGGATCGAACTCCCGACCGAAACCGAGAGCCTGATAAAATAACTTAAGAATGTTAGTTTTTAAAACTTTCTAAGAGAACTTTTAATGTATAATCTGAGAAAACACACAAAAATTCTTGCGGAAACTTTATAAAGAGAAAATCGCTAGATTTATCATTCAGAAATGACCTAAAAATCATTATTACAGTCTCAATTCACATTCACACAGATAGTTCGAAGAAGTAGTAGCAAGGTATATTTCTGATTAATTAAATTAAGGAGAAACAAAAATGGCAAAAATAAGTCCGACATCGATAAAATACTCGATTATAGCTAGTTTCGTAGCTGACGGTCCATTTCATAAGCCTGATGTTATTGGAGCTTTATTTGGACAAACAGAAGGTTTACTTGGTTCCGATATGGAATTAAGAGAACTCCAAAAAGAAGGTAAAATCGGTCGTATCGAAGTTAATCTAAATACTGAAAACGGAAAAACGGTGGGAGAAATCACAATCCCCTCAGCTTTAGACAAAACGGAAACAACAATCATAGCAGCAGCTCTAGAAACTATCGATAAGATTGGTCCAACAGATGCTAAGATAACTATTCAAGATATCTCTGATGTCCGAGGCTCAAAACGAGATTATATCATGGAAAGAGCTAAAGCTTTGCTCGCGGGAATTAAAAACGACGGCATGGATTCAACCGAGATGGGAACAGAATTAAGAGAATCAAGTAGAATTTCCAAAGTCACAGAATATGGTGAAGAAAGTTTAGCAGCAGGCCCGAATATAGAAGCTGAAACAGAACTAATCGTTGTTGAAGGTAGAGCAGACGTCATTAACATGTTAAAGCACGGGATTAAAAATGTTATTGGTATGCAAGGAACACATTTTCCAAAAACCATCACAAAACTTGGAGAAGAAAAAGAATTGACTCTTTTTGTAGATGGAGATAGGGGCGGAAATCTAATCGCTCAAAATGTCTATGATAACGCAAAAATAGTTTATATTGCACAGGCACCCGATGGAAAAGAAGTCGAAGAACTTGCAGGAAAGGAATTACTACAATCACTTCGAAAAAAAGTTGTAGCAAAAGATTTTTTCAAAAAGTTTGATAAAAACAAACCACAAAAATCTTATAAACAAAAATCCAAACTAGAAGAACCTATGGAAAACATTGAACGAAGAAGTTTAAACGAAGAAGACACTTCAAAATTACGAGAACTTACTTCAGAAATTAAAGGTAGTAATGTTCTTATTTTAAACGAAGATTTGGAAATTGTTAAAAATGTTCCGGCCTCTAGGTTAAATTCCATCGACGCAAAAGACGCTTTTGTATTAATGGTTTCTAATGCAATAAGCTCAATAGTTTATGCTGCAGAAAGACTTCAATCTAAAGCTATTGCAGCTAAGACCTTCGGCAAAATTCCAGAAACTAATATAAAATTAATTTCATTGTAATCAGCCCCCATTAAAAAACCTCCCCGATAAGGGGATTTTATTTTTTATCATTTAATAACTTTTATATACCTATTTTTATTTCACTAGATATGATAAAAAAAGTGACTGAAAGAAAAAATAATCCTAACCTTCCAATGATAAAAAAAGTGATTGAAAGAAAAAATAATCCTAACCTTCCAATGATAAAAAAAAGGATTAAACCTAAGAAACATTCAAACCAAAAATGGCAGATTATTACTTTAATCATATTAATAATTACTATAGGATTTGTATTAAACGTATTCTTTAGTTATAGGATTTGCAATGACTGGAACTGTTTTAATTCCAATTTAGAAAAGTGTAATCGAGCAAAGTTTATAGGAGAAAGCAATGGCCTAGTTTTCGAATACATTATCTTAGGACGATCAGACGACACTTGTAGAGTAAATATCGAATTGTTACAAGGAGAATTAAATAATCAAGATTCAATAAAATTAGAAAATCAGAAAATGGTTTGCAGTTTACCTCTAGGCATAGCAACAACTCCCGAAAGCGATATTGGAAACTGTCACGGATTACTAAAAGAAGGCTTGCAGGACCTAATAATTAAAAAGTTGTATACTTATTTAGTCCAAAATCTAGGAAGAATTAATCTAGAAGTTTTAGATGTCCCTAAGATAAACTAGAAATGTTTAAATTCTTCAATCTTCTCAATAATTCATGTCAACCATCAAATTTGGTCCAGCTGGACTCGGTCCTGTCAAAGAAGCAATTTCTAATCTAGAAAATCTCCATCACATAGGATTAAAAGCCTGCGAGATTGCTTTTACCCACGGAACTTACATTAAAAACAAAAAAGACGCTCTCGCAATTGGAAAGGTCGCCAAGGAATTAGAAATTTCATTATCAATCCACGCACCATATTATATCAACTTAAATTCAAAAGAAACCGAAAAGATTGAAGCATCAAAAAAAAGAATTCTAAAATGCTGTGAAATCGGACACTGGCTCGGAGCAAAAAGAGTCGTACTCCATCCAGGTTTTTATTCAGGTATGAAATCTGAAGAAGCATCAATAAAAATCAAAGAAGGCATCGTTGAAATGATGATGATTATAAAAGAGAACAAATGGGACACAAAACTTTGTCCAGAGATAATGGGAAAAATAAATGTTTTTGGTTCCATTGACGAGATTGCAGACTTAGTCAAAGACACCAGTTGCGGATTCTGTATAGACTTCGCCCATATTTTAGCACGATATAAAGAACATAAATTTGATGAAGTTAAAAAAGCATTCCCACAAAAAAAATGGCACGTTCATTTTTCAGGAATTGAATACAACGAGAAAGGAGAAAGGCATCACAAACCAACAGATAATAAAGAATGGAGAAACTTATTAAAATTTTTAAAAGAACTTGATAAGGATATTGTTATAATCTGTGAAAGTCCCGACCCAACAGGAGATAGTGTTAAAGGAAATGAAATTTGGAAAGAATAGTTAATTACCGAGTTTCTTGCTCTTTTTCTAAATTCTCCTTCCGCTGTTTCTCTTCCTCAAGCATTCTCTCACGAAGCTCAGAAATTCTCTCAAGAATTCGTTTTGCCTTCTCAGAATCATCTCGTGCAACATTCAAGATATAAAGAATTTTCCTCAAGATGTCATCATAAGACTCTCCTTTGTGCTCCCTAAGTTTCTCTAAACGAAATTTCGTCTCTTCAGCTAACTTTATCGTCGTTATCTTTAAATTCTTCTTTGCTTTTTCCATTGTTTTTTTGCTACTCATTTTTACGATAAAAGGTATACTCAAGTATACTATTTAAAGGTTTTCGTCTCTTCATAATTACAACAATAAGAAGGTTTAAATATCCTTCCTTAGTTTAAGTTTTAACTAAATATTTAAAATGAAAAATATGAAAAGAAATTTGCTTTTATTTCCTTTTATTGCAGTTATAACTTTGATGATTGTAGGACTTGCTTCTGCAAATCTTGCTACAAATATCGACACAGAATTTAATGGTGTCATACTTTGTTCTGGAATCACAATGGCTGGAGATGTTCAAGGTGTTGTCCCAGTAAGGGTTACATTTAACGCAATTGATACAATGGATGACGTGAAAGTTAAGGTTTATATGGAAGGTCACCGAGACGATGTTTCTGCTTCTACAAATAGATTTGATATTGAAGACGGAACAACATATACTAAACTTTTGAAGTTAAAACTACCTTCTGACGCTGAATATTTATCTGAGGAATACACTCTCTATGTTGAAATTGTTTCCAAAAATGACCGAACAGAAGAAGAATATACTATCAGTATACAAAGAGAATCTTATACTTTTGAAGTATTGTCAGTAGACTATTCCACAAAAGTTTCCGCAGGAGATATTTTCCCTGTTTCTGTTGTTGTTAAAAACAACGGTTACAACAGAATGGACGATAACTATGTTATTGTTTCTATTCCGGCCTTAGGTATTTCAACCAGAGGTTACATGGGAGATTTAATTCCTACAGAAGACTATGAAGGATATGATGACGAAGAAGACTCTGCTTACAAAACAGTATACCTAACAATTCCGGATACTGCCCAAGCTGATGTTTACGAAATGAAAATTGATGTATACAACGATGACTCTGAAACAAGTGTTACAAGATTAATCAGCATCGAGGATTCAGCTTATATGATCTTAGCTGCAGTTAAGAATAAGGATTTGAACGCAGGAGAAACAGTAACTTACGATTTGATTATTGTTAACTCTGCTGACGATGTAAAATTTTTCAACATAAATACCGTTTCTGGAAACGTTTTAGATGTATCTGTTCCTTCAGTAGTTACTGTGGGCCCAGACACTAGCAAAACAATTTCCGTTACAGTTAGTACAGCTAACAATGCTGCGGTTGGAACCTATACTTTCTCTGTAGATGTCAACGGTGAACAAACTGTTTTAAGCGCTAATGTTGTTGGGACAAATACCTCAACTTCAGCTATAGCCTTAACAGTAATCCTCGTAATTATCTTCGTTGTCTTACTTGCAGTTTTAGTCGTTCTTCTTACTCGAAAGGAAAAGATTACTGAAGAAGTAGAAACTAGCTACTATTAAATCAGATAGATAATATTTTTATTTTTATAATTGCCCTCATTTGAGGGCTGATTTTATTTTTTTCTACGTTTTTTATTTCCTGCAATATAAAATATTGTAATTAAAATTATTGCAAATATAAAGTTCAGCCATGTGAAGAAATTTAGTGCTGTTGCATCTTGTCCGCAGATAACTTCTCTTGTTGCATCTTCACAGCCTGGGTCGTTGCTCGTATAGTTGATAATCATTTTGTCGTTTGTTCCGTTACATTCTTGTATCATATTTCCGAAATAAGAACAGCTGTTACCGTTTGTTATGCTGTAAAAATTACATTTATTGAATGAGGTATCCCATTTGCATCCGTATTCCTGAGTTTTGTCGCAATTTAAAGAAGGGCAATCATATGAAAGTGCTTTATAACAAGGGTCAATTTCGCAGGTTTCTTCATTGTTGTATCCCGAGCATGTGTTTGAAATATTGTTACAAGAAAGACAATCTCCAGGATTTACCGACGGAGAAACTCTAGATTCCCATCCACATAGTCTAGGCTTGCTCTGTTCCCAATCATTGCAATTTAGATGTGTCACGAATGTTAAGCAACCTTCCAAATCATAGGGGTCTGCACAGTATCCTTCGTCAGGAATAGTTAGAAATTCAGGAGGGCATTCACATTTGTTTTCTTTATCTATAACATCTTCTCCGAAAAAATTTATTCGGTGCATGTATCCATCTTCATTGTAATAACAATAAGTCACAAGAAAGGGTATTTGAAAAATTTTGGAATTGTCTTCTTCAGCATTTTCTCCTGATGAGAATAATTCAGCTATTTGATTATTAGAATCTAAATCAAGGACAGCGATATATTCTCCATAACTGAAATCAAAATCAAAAGTAATTTCGGTTGTCTCATTTTTGTTAATATTAAAGGTCGCATTTGTTTCTTTTAAAACTTCTCCAGTTGGATCAGTGCCATTAATCAACTTGACTTCTACATCATAAGAATTTCCAATTAATTCTCCCCATCTTGAATCACTTCCTTCTAAATTCCAATTCAGGGTAATTTTTTTATTTTTTGTTGAATTTACAGTATCTAAATAAATAACTTCAGGGTCTATATTCGCAGGTTTAATATTGAACCAATTTAAAGAACCTTTATCTAGATTTAAGATAAAACTTAAGTTTTCATTTTTTGTGATAAAGCCGTCAGTTGTTTTAAGATCAGACTTGACATTTATTTTTAAATTTTCTTGTATCGAGCTGGATACCCAAGGATTGTAAGTGGCATTTACCCAAAAAGATATATCTTTTGATTGCAAAGGGTATAGATGAAATGTTTTTGAAGGGTTTTTTGAAAAATGTTCTCCATCCCAGCTTAACATAAAATTATTTTCATCGCTCCAACTTTCAACATTTAATTCAATATCATTTTCATAAAAAGTTGGATTAAACAGTATTATTTTTTCACTGTCTATTTGGCTGTTTAGTCCAAAATTTAGTTTATCGTCGTAGGAATAGGCGATGTCTCCCGCTTTGAAGTAAGGAAGTTTTGTTATTCTTGCTATTTTTTTATCTTTAAAAGGTTCTGTAAGTTTAACAGAATATAATTGGATATAGCACTTTCCCCCACTCTGGCTATATTCTTTTTTTATAGGAATTATTAAATTATAATTAGTTATGCTTCCTTTGGTTAATTCGGTTTTTCCCATTTTAGCAAATTCATCCTCATCCAATATGATAGTAAAATTATCTACTTTTTCGTCATTAATATATAATTCTGCGAGAAGAGCATATTCATTTGGTTTTATTGTATAATCGTAAGCATAACTATCTACTGCAAATAATTCCACCTCCAGATTGAATATTGGCTGATAGATTCCCTCAGGCATTTTTTTTATTTCTATTCTCGGGTCAAATCTCAAAAATCCTAAATAATTAACTTCATCAGAACCCATAAGTGGACATCCGGGATAAGAATCTGAATAAGGGCTACTTCCGCGAACACGATAATATCCTCTAAGATGGGGAAATACAGAATTCTCAGGAATTATTGAAGAATGATAAACTGTTTTTTCTTCTTCTGCAGAAAAATTATATGCTTCTATTTTATAAATATTGAATCCGTGAACATCGGTTCCAGCGCCAACACCTCCTGCCCACACTAATTCAGAATATATACTCTGATATAATTCAATATTATTGAGTGGAAATTCAAAGTCGTTTTTGAACGTGAAAGCCGCACTTATATTGTCTCCATGGTTAGCAACAAACAGGGGAGTTGCTCCAGTATTTTCGTTTTTAAAAGTTTGACTAGTTGCTCTTGGCTTTAACATATCTCTTGCATCTTGCATATCGGAGTCAATATAAAACCAGTTATCGAAATAAGAAAATAGCAGTTGGTGACCGTTTTCTCTAATTAGAGAGTAGGTGCTCAAAATGCTTGGTGCAAGATTATCCATATCCATTACAGTTGTTACTGTTGGTTCTGTGTTAGGATAAAATCCATTGTTGTATAGTATTGATGAAGGGTGGTCTGAATCTACTTTGTTGTCGACATAAAAAACTCCTCCGCTTCTTGATTGTGCAGATGCTCCGAAGTATCTTGAATATGGGCTAGCGATATTGTTATACTGCGAAATGAAACTATAGGAATATCCAGTCATACCTTCGGTGACTATGTCTTGTGTTAAATCAAAATCATGAGTTAAATATGCGCCATGACATCCATAATTATGATAGAAACTTGCGAAAAAAATTCTATAGTCACCCACCTTATAATTACATTTTGTATAAACTTTATTTTCTTCGTTGGATGCTCTTACTTTTAGATATGGAATTGTTGATGTTCCTCCATAATTGAAATTATTATAATAAGTTCTTGCAGGCTGGTAAACAATATATTCATAGTCAGGATTTTGTGTTTCCCCTAGGACTAAATTATTATTATTTATTTTTAAAAAAACCCCTGTTTGTTCTGCTTCATCCCATGCATTAAATTCGTCGTCGTTATAACTAAAAATACATTCTTTCACTGTCATTTTTTTTTGATAAGCATCAACACCAGAACCTAATAAAAAAATTATGGATAAGCAATAAGCAATAAGCAATATTTTTTTTGAAAACATTTTATTCTGGATAGAACCTATCTGTGTCTTGCGGGACATCTATAGGTATATTATTTACTTCCATTTCGCAATCTTGTTTTAAGTTGTCGTTTTCAATTTTCCAACATAAATCTAATCTTACATATATTGTAGCAATTTTATAGAAGCATTCATCTTTTAGATTTGTTAGTTTTTCGCATTTCTCTTCTATGTCTGGGCTTGAGAAAAGTGTGTTGCAATTCGAATCGAACTTTTCCATTTTTAAACATTCTTCTAATTTCGTGTCTTGAGAGGTCTTTTGCGTTTGTTCATTATCATTTGTAAAGATAAAATAAAGGGTGATTATTAGTGTTATAATGATTATGACTGAAAGCGTGAGCCATATTAATTTCGATTTATTGAAACCTGATGGCTTATTTACATTTGATGTGTAATTATAACATTGGTTTTGTTGCGGTCCCTCTTTCATTTTTACCTCTATTAATTTATGTTTTTATATGTTTTTATATGTTCTCTTTTCCAGTGAATTTATAAATTATGCTGTCCTTTTGTTTTTAATAAAAGCCACCATTAAAAGGCGAGGTTTATCGCCGGTAATTGCAAGCGTTTTGATGATATTATAAGTTGCAGTTTTAGTCGTTCTTCTTACTCGAAAGGAAAAGATTACTGAAGAAGTAGAAACTAGCTACTACTAATTTTATTTAATTTGCTTACTTTATTTTTCGTAAGCTTTTTGTTTTTTAAAGTAAGAATACCCATCCTTTAAACCTTCAAACTAATTATCTTTAGACAAACTATTTTCGGTTTCTTTTTTCAGTAAAGGATAACCAACTTTTAACACATAAAAAAATGTTATCATCAAACTTGCAAGAACAAAACTTAACTTTGAAAAGAAACTTAACAAAACAGTATCCTGCTTACATGCCACATTTCTTATTTCATCATCACAACCTACATCCTCACTTGTATAATTGATAATCATTTCACTGTTTGTTCCATTACATTCTTGTATTACATTTCCGAAATAATTACAGCTATGACCATTTACATGACCATAAAAATGGCATCGATTAGACCCTACATCCCACTCACACCCATATTCTTGAGTGATATCACAACCAAAGACTCCACAGTCATACAATAAAGATTTATAACACGGGTCTATTTCACAGGTTTCCTGGTTGTTATACCCACTACATGTGTTCGAAATATTACTACAAGGAAAACAATCTCCAGGATTCACCGACGGAGAAACTCTAGATTCCCACCCACACATCCCCGGCTTACTTTGTTCCCAATCATTGCAAATTGGATGTGTTATGAATGTTGAACAAATTTCTGAATACGGATCCGCACAGTACCCCTCGTCGGGAATTGTGACAAATTCCATAGGACATTCACATTTATTTTCTTTATCTATAACATCTTCTCCGAAAAAATTTATTCGGTGCATGTAATTATCTTCATTATAATAACAAGAGGTTATAAGAAATGGTACCGAATAAATATTATAGTTATCCTCTTCAGCATCTTCCCCTGAAGAATATCTTTCGGCTAGATGATTATTTGAGTCTAAATCCAAAACGAGAGTATAGTTGCCATAAGTAAAATCATAATCAAAACTTATTTCCATTTTTCCAGTTTCTCCAATAATAAATGTTGCATTTATTTCTTTTAAAACTTCTCCAGTTGAGTCAGTGCCATTAATTAACTTAACTTTTACTTCGTAGGAACTACCCGACAATCCAGCTAATCTGGAATCACTTCCCCCAAGTCCCCAGCCTAATGTAATTTCTTCATTATTAGTGGAATTTAAATTATCCAAGAATATAATTTCTGGAACGAATCCAAGAGGATTTATGTTAAACCAAGTTATATTATCTTTGTCTAAATCTAAAACAAATATTAATTCTTTATCCTTTCCAACATATCCGCTTTCAGTCCTAAGATTTGAACTAACGTTTATCTTTAAATTTTCTTCTCTGGAATTAAATACCCAAAAGGGATGAGTAGCATTTACCCAAAAGTTTATCTCTTTTGATTGCAAAGGGTATAAGTGAACTATTTTAGAAGCATTTTCCGAGAATGTTTCTCCGTCCCAGCTTAATAAAAAATTGTTCTCATCGCTCCAGCTCCCAACAGATAATTCAAGATCATTTTCAAAAAATGTGGGATTAAAAATGACTATTTTCTCACTATCAACCTTACTATCTAATCCAAAATTTAATCGGTTATTATAGTGATAAGCAATATCTCCGGGTCTGAAATAAGGCGTTCCAGTTATGTCTGCTATTATGAAATCCCTGAAGGGTTCAGTTAGTTTTTTCGTATAAAATTTTGTTATATATTTCACACCTGTTTTTTGAAGAACTCCCAGAAGGGGAAATTGTAAATTGAAAACATTATAAGTTGCTTTTGTTAAATTTGCTTTTCCTATTTTATCAAACTCCTCTTGATCGAGAATTATCTCAGTTTCCATCGCTAGATTTTCAGAGAGAATATTGTCTTCGTATATTCTTGTGAGGATAGAGTAATCACCAGGATTTACTACTATAGTGTTTGGATTAGATACTCCGGAAGCACCCCCCACCTTCAGCCCCATTTCTACGTCGAAGATTGCAGTTTTTGTTGATATGTTATATTTTATTATTGTCGTTAAATCTTTTATTCCTAAGTACGAAATATTGTCGCTTCCGTAGATTGGCCAGGTTTGATAACATAATAGTCCTTTTTCATTGTAGAGCCTGTAGCTAGAAGCTATCCTCGGGATTGCTACTTGTTTACTACTATAAATCTCTGGAACGGTATAGCTATCGCATATTTGTTTTGTTTCTCCAGGAATTAAGTTTGTTGTTGTTGTGAAAAGGGGAGAGTGAAACAATGATAAATTTGTAGCAGATGAACCTATTCTTCCCTGAGCATGTGAACCTGAATGCAAAGAATTCCTTAGAACTATATTTTCTAGGTTTGTATTAAAGTTGTTTTCCAGTGTTGAGCACATTTGTATTTCATCGTTTGGAAGGGCAATAAACCTTGGAGGGTATGTTTCAGAAGTGTTAAAATTTATTGCAGTAAAATCTGAAACTGTAGGACAAAGATATTGTTTGATTTCGTCGTTTGGAATGTTTGTATTGTTTATATAAAAATAAAAATTGAATGCAGGTGCCATTGGCCTTGACTCTCCTTCCCCATAGAAATCAGGGTCCAGATAGACTTGGGAAGAAGGATAGTCATTTAGTTTATGCCTATAGACCTTATAGAATTCAGTATTTGGGAAGACTCCCTCATTCGTATTTGTAGAAAGAGAATTATCTTCATGTACTGTATGTACTACCAATGGAGGATTGCTGTATGAATATTGAGAAGTTTGCCAGGTTTTTTTTATTTTTATACTGTCGTTTATTATTCCCGTCGTTAAGTTAAAATCATTTGTGGGTCTTGCATAGAATGGATAGATACTAAACCTTAAGTAAGGGACAAATCTATCACCAACTTGGAACGTGCATTTTGTATAGGCAAAGGTATCTACTCCAGATTTTGCCTCCAAGATTGGAAGCTGAGATGTTGTCCCATACGTTCCCGATTCATCAAAGTAGGTTCTGTTTCCTTGATAAAATTCATAGGTGTAATTTGGGCTTTCGCCGAACCCAAAATTTAGGTTGTTGTTTGTCACTCTTTCTACGATTCCTTTTGTTCCATCCCATTCTGCGAATGTATCGTCGTCGTAGCTTAAGACACATTCTTTTAGAAGGACGGGGTCTTGTCTTGCTTGAATTAAAGTTGTTAAAAGAATGATAACAATTATTGGAAGGATTGCTTTTTTCATTCTTCAGATATAAAGAAATAATTTATTTCTTCTTGGCATTTATTTTTCAGAATTGTATTCTGTATTGTATCACAAGTATCAATTCTTTCATTGATTATAGCAAAGTTGTACAGACATTGATCCTTTAATTCTTTGAGCGAGTTACATTTAGATTCGATATCAGGAGTCGAGTATAGCAGAATACATTCTTGAGAGGGCGTTAGAGTTGAACATTCTTTTAGTTTCTCTTCAAGTAAGGTAGTTTGATCTGATTGTGATACTGATTGTGATACTGATTGTGATTTTGATATAAAGAAACATGTAAAAAAAATTATTATTGAGATTATTAACAAACTTATTATTAAAATATAGAATAATGCTTTTCCGTTAATTTCAACAGATTCTATAGTTTGTTCACCCATAGTTAAGTGTGATGTTGATTGTTTTTATATGTTCTCTTTTCCAGTGAATTTATAAATTAACGTTTCCTTACATTTTCATGAAATTTTGTATCAAGAAAAAAGGATTATCCCCTCTGATTGCCACAGTCTTTATGATTCTTCTAGTAGTAGTTTTGGCAGCTTTAATTTTTTTATGGGCGAGAGGTTTTGTTGGTGAACAAATTGAAAAGTTTGGGAAGCCGATTGAAGAATTATGTTCGTCAGTAGATTTTAGTGTTGCAGCAATTGATAATGGAGGATATCATATTTTGGAGATTGTTAACAGAGGGAATGTCAACATTAGTGCGTTTGAAATTAAAATGTATTCCGACGGAAATTCTGAAATTTCTAAAATTAATGTGGGTGTTCCTGCTGGAAAGTCGGTGAGTAGCGAAGTTTTTTTGAATGTTATGGGGAGCGGTGAGTCTCCTGAGAAGATTGAAATTTTTCCAGTATTAAGTGGTGAAGTTAAGGGAAGATTATCTAGAAAGTCGTTTGTTTGCGTTAATGAACCGTTTTTATTGCGGGATTTTTAGAAGAATTAATTACTCTGAATAAAAAATTTCTTTGTAAAAAAATTAATAAAATTGGACAGGGAAATGACCAAACTTGAAAACGATAAACTCTTAAAAAATTCGGCTAGAGTTGTTGCTTAGATTTTCAAACTAACTATCTTAGAAATATTCTCCTGCATACTTACCCCATAAAGATTTTTAGCTTCAGAAATTAAAGTATCATTATGAGTTACAATAGTATACTGACCGGCAGTCATGTATTTCCTAAGTAAAGCGGCAAGAAGTTCAGAATTATGTTTGTCAAGAGCCGCATCAATTTCGTCAAAGATATAAAAGCAATATGGCTTGTATTCTTGAATCGCAAAAATTAATGCTAATGCCACCATCGTTTTTTCTCCTCCTGAAAGAGAAGTAACATCAAAATATTTTCCTCGTGAAACTTTTATCAAAATATTTAGTCCTCCTTCAAAAGGTTCTGTTTTATTCTCAAGTTCCAGAAAAACCTCCCCCTTTCTCGAGAGCTGCGAAAAATTACGAGTAAAATACTCATTAACAGCTTCAAGAGTATTAATAAATGATTTCTTTTTCTTCTTATCAATCTCTAAGATAATCTTATAAATATTTTCTTTTTCTTTTTCAATCGTCTCAACTTTCTCCCGAATAAGCGTAACTTGTTCCTCAACTCTATCAAAAACTTCTAATGCTCTCATATTAACGTTTCCTATTCGTGAAATCCCAAACTGCGCTTTTTGCAACCTCTCCTTTATCTGGTCAACAGAAGCAGAAATAACCTCAACCACACCAAACTCCGCAAATTCTGTTTTTAAAGAATCGATTTGTGCATCTAATTGTGCTTTCTGAATCTTATGATAATTAATTTTATCTTCAAGATTTCTCACAGTATGTTGCATCCCGATAATATCTGTCTCAAGAACTTTCTGTTGATCTTGAAGTTCATTTCTAGTTCCAAAAAAATTTTGAAACTTTTCATAAAGTTTTTGCTCTTCAATTTCTTTTTTCTCAACATATTTTTCTTTTTCTAAAATTAACATTACAATTTTTTTAAGTTCAATATTCGACTCCTCTACATCCCTCACCAAAGCCTTTAACTCAGAACTTAACCGATTAACATCTCGCTGTTTAACCGTAATCTCTGTATCAACATCGACATCAGCTAAAGATAACTCTTGAAGCTGTAACCTTGCATCATCATATCTTTCCTCAATATCTTTTAACTTTTCAAACTCCTCCCTCATTTTATGAATTTTTTCATTGATAGTAATAATTTCTTTTTGTATTTCTTCCTGTGACCCCCCAATCCTTTTGATTTGATGTTTTTTCTCATCGGCATTTTTCAGCTTAATCTCATCAATATCTAATTCATTTAACTTTAATCTAAGAACAGAAAGATTTTGCTTTAATAAGTTTATTTTTTCAGTATTCTCTAATTTTGTTCTCAAGTTTTTTTCCACATCCCCCCGGGCAATCTCAATCATAGAGTTTGCCGTCGCAGATATCTTACTTTTATGTTCTTCTCCAACAACCTGTTTACATATCGGACAATTCTCTAATTTTATTACATCTCTTTTTAATTTTTCATCACATTTAATTTTGTTCTCAAGAATAGCATTTTGTTTTTCCTTTTCTAAGATTACCTCTTCTAAATTAGAAATCTGTCCAATTACCACTTCAAGTTTTTTCTTAGATTCAGATTTTAAATTTCCAACAGCCTCAACAGATTTAGCATACTTAATCTCATTAAAAAGAGAAGTTATATTCTGCTCAACTAGTTGAATCTCTTTCCTTGATTCAATTAAAAATTTATTCTTCTCAATCTGTTGATTCTCCAACGTCAACAAATCCGATTTTACCATATAAAATTTTCTTCGTTGTTGCTCCAATATATCAAATTTATCCTGAATAATTTGTCGCTGTTCCTGTTGTTCTTTTATCTCGGGAGAAGTAGTTTTAATTTTAGAAATCTCTAACTGAAGATTTTTAATTTTCTCCCTATTAGAATTTATTTTTTCTTTTCCATGAATTAATCTATTTTCAAAATTTTCTTTTCGAACTTCTAAACCTGCAAGCTCCACCCTATAATCTGCAATTTCTTTATGAAGAACTTCCTGCTCATTACTCGTAAGAGATTGAATTTGTTTATTAATCACAATAATTTTATCTTGGAGTTTATCTACACCAAGACCTTTTTCATGAATCTGATTTTTCAATTTTTCAATTTCCTTTACTTGATTTTTGATAATCTCATTTATACTCGAAACGTCTTTTTCTTTCTCCTTCATAGTCTGAGCAATTAAGGTCGCCTTGCATTTTTTTATTGTTCCTTCGAGCTTTTGGTAAGATAACGCCTCTTGCCTTTCTTTCTCAAGATTTTTCAAATAAGAACCCCTCTCCCTCAAAACTGCGGAAACCTCTTTCAATTTCTCCTCGGTCTTTTCCAATTCTCTTAGTGATTTATTCTTCCTTGTTTCATAAATTGATATCCCTGCAACTTCCTCAATGATTTTCCTTCGTTCTTCAGCAGTAGCATTTACCAAAGATTGTATCTCCCCCTGAAGAACTATATTAAATCCGTTAGGATCTACTCCTGCCTGAGATAAAAGCTCTAACAGTTCTTGTCGAGTTTTCGTTTGATTATTTATTTTATAAATAGACTGACCATTTTTTCTAACAATCCGTTTAACAGTTACATCATTAGAATCAATAGCGAACGTCTTGTCAGAATTATCAAACACTAATTCCACTGAAGCCTCTGCAGAACCTTTGTAAGTTTTATTTCCAGAAAATATAAGATTTGCCGCTTTTGCCGCTCGAATAGATTTTATTGAAAGTCGACCAAGAACAAAACAAAGTGCGTCAGTGATATTAGATTTACCCGAACCATTCGGCCCAACAATAACATTAATTGCATCCTCGAAAAGTATCTCAGTTCTTCTCGCGAAAGATTTGAATCCGTGCATCACTATCTTTTTTATATATGTCATAATTGGGTTAAGGGAATTACGGTTTTTAAGGATTGTTAGAATAAATTTTTTTGATTTTTTGCTTTAAGCAATCTTTTAACAGTATTCCAAGAAAACCTAATTATCTTCTTATATTCAGAATTATTAAAATTCTCTTCAATAAAATTTTTTGTTTTAGGATCCGCGGGATACCCAGAACCAAAATCGATCCCAAACTCCTTCCGAAGTTTTTTCATCTCATCTTCTCTCCTTTCCTTCGCAATTATAGAAGCCGCAGAAACTACTGGGTGATTTAAATCAGCCTTATGCTCACAAACAAGCGAAACTAATTCAGGCCTTTTAATTAATTTTTGGACATCCCTTGACCAAGAAGAAATATTTACCGAAGGGCAATCAACTATAACTTTAACCGGCTCACTCAAACCCCAAGTCAACTTATTTATAATTATAGCAGTTTTAATTGCTTCCAAATAATTAAGATTATCTGACTCATCAATATCTATAGGTTCAGCAACTTCTATATGATAATCAAACTTAGATATAATCTTTTCCCTAAGTTCTTTCCTCTGCTTTGGAGTAAGTAATTTAGAATCTTTAGCTCCCATCTTCTTAATCCCAAACTCTTCATCACACTCAATCAAAACACCAGCCAAAATCATCGGACCCAAAACGGGACCCCTCCCTGCATCGTCGATACCAATTAATTTAGCCATAAAGATTTCCAGAGGAAGAAGTTTATAATAGTTACTAAGATAAGTTTTTAAATAGAATAAACTAAATTAAACTAACTTTATGGGAACGTGGAACAAAAACTCTATGGCATACATTGGATAGCGAGCTATTCGGGCTGCGAGAATAAAAATAAAAGTGGTAAGTATGTCATCAATGACTTTAATTATTTACAAGAACTCCTTTCTAAAAACCTTGAAGATATAGGAGCAACCATTCTCTCAAAAACCGGAAAACAATTTGAACCTCAGGGAGTTACAGTTTTAATTAGTATTGCTGAATCTCACGCATCTGCACATACTTGGCCAGAAGACAATTTCATGGAATTTGATTTTAATACATGCAATCTAGAAATTGACGGCGAACGATTGCTAACAAAAATTGCACAAGAAATAGGAGCAAAAAAATTATATTTTTCGAAAATACTCCGATACGAAAAATCAAATAAATTAGTCGAAGAAAAAACTATAAAATATGAATAAAACATTTTCCAAGGAAGAATACGAATCAAATAAATCGTGGGGTCTCCTAACTTCCATCGACCTATTCAATTGTAATCCTGAAACATTAAGGGATGCGGATAATATTAAAAAATATATTATAGAACTCTGTAAAATTATCGATATGAAAAGATTTGGAGAACCAACAATCATAAGATTTGGAGCAGACCCTAGAATTCAGGGATACAGTGCAGTTCAACTAATCGAAA
>JAYEHV010000050.1:5288-7273 GCA_034716495.1 Nanobdellota archaeon | reverse complement strand
CTTCTAGCTTCCTTCAAAAAAGATTTTAGAAGGCTAGCACTCTATCCAGACTGAGTTACGGGAGCCTTAATTTTAAAATTGCTTATTTTCTTTATAAAATTATCTACAACAGATTTTTTACATGTCCAGAGTAACCAAGAATTGTTTGCTCGATCATAATATGGCTCGTTAAAAATTATTCCCAAATCATTACAAATTTTTCTTATACCTATTAAAAAGTCTTTAGATTTCTGTCTTAACTGGACGCTTTTTTTACCACGATAATTATATATGTTTCCATCACATTCAAAAACACCCTTAATAAAACTCTTTTTCCATGTTATTTTCTTTTGAATAATCTCTGGGACTTTTATGAATCCATATTTCAATCCAACGGGAAGTTCGTATTTTTTATTTAAAATCATCACAAAGGGTTTTGAGAAAATATGTAAATTATAATAAGTTCCAAGATTGTAAACTGCAGTCTCAACTTCAAAGAGATCCCAAATTAATTTATTGAGATAATCTTTCTTTTCTTTTGAATTTGTAGTAATCTGCACTGACCAAGAATTTCTTTTATTTCTTATTGAGTGAATTAGACAACCAGCCCCAAGGATTATTCCAAGAAAATAACAGAAAGCATCATTTTCATGTTCAGGAAATTTTATTTTATTACCTCCTTTAATGGAGAAATATTCTATCTTAACAAATTTCAATTTTGTTTTTGTCAGAATCTTGATAGCAATATTCAAGGGAATTGGTCTCTTTTGATTTTTCCAAAAATAATAAGATCTTTGGGAAAAATCGTTAAAAGATTTTTTGGAAATTTTTAAGAGAAGATTTGTTAATTGATTTGAAAAAACACAAATTCCTTGTCCAGAATCTTTAAGACATTCTAATAGATCTTTTGTGAACTTCATACATTATTATAAGAGGGATAAACTTTATAAACATTTTTATAAACTATTTTTTCTATTTATTCGTATGGCAAAACTAACAATCGACGAACTTGCAAACTTCTGTAAGCGGAAGGGATTTGTGTATCCTTCGGGGGAGTTGTATGGGGGTCTTGCTGGTTTTTGGGATTATGGGTCTGTTGGTTCAGAGTTGAAAAATAATATTAAAAATTCGTGGTGGAAGTTTCATGTTCATTGTAGGGAAGATGTTGTTGGGATTGATGGTTCGATTATTACTAATCCTAAAGTTTGGGAAGCTTCAGGACATATAAGTAACTTCGTCGATGTTGCAGTGGTTTGTAAAAAATGTGGAAATAAATCTAAGGTGGATGAGTATGAATTGGGGAAAGTTAATTGTGAAAAGTGCAAAGGTGAATTGAAATCTAAGGGGAAATTTAATCCTATGTTTACGACGCAAGTTGGTCCAATAGAAAAAGATTCTATGACTTCTTATTTGAGGCCGGAGACTGCACAATTGATTTTTGCGAATTTCAAGTCTGTTCAAGAAGTTTCAAGGTTAAAGCTTCCGTTTGGGATTGCTCAAATTGGAAAGGCGTTTAGGAATGAGATTGCTCCGAGGAATTTTATTTTTAGGTCGAGGGAGTTTGAACAGATGGAAATAGAATATTTTATCAATCCTGATAAAAATAATGAATGTCCTTTTGAAATTGAGGATATTGAAATTTTAATATATTCCTCGGAAATGCAGGAAGATAATGAAGAGCCAAAGAAAATGTCTGTTAGGGAAGCTTTGAAGGAAAAAATAATTCAATTGCCTTGGCATGCTTATTGGTTGTCGACGGGGTTGAGGTGGTTTTTTAATCTTGGGGCGAATCCTGAAAATTTTAGAATTAGGCAACATACGAAGAAAGAGAAATCCCATTATGCGGTGGATACTTGGGATATTGAATATAAGTTTCCGTTTGGATGGAAAGAACTTCAGGGTGTTGCGGATAGGGGGACATTTGATTTGACTCAGCATGAAAAGTTTTCTAAGAGTGATTTAAAAATTATGGATGATGCGTCGGGTAAGAAGTTGTTGCCGATGGT
>JAYEHV010000050.1:0-5188 GCA_034716495.1 Nanobdellota archaeon | reverse complement strand
TTGGATGGAAAGAACTTCAGGGTGTTGCGGATAGGGGGACATTTGATTTGACTCAGCATGAAAAGTTTTCTAAGAGTGATTTAAAAATTATGGATGATGCGTCGGGTAAGAAGTTGTTGCCGATGGTTGTTGCCGAGCCTTCTCTTGGCGTCGAAAGAGCTTTCTTGGTTTTTATGTTTGATGCGTATTCCGTCGGTGAAAAAGGTAATGTAGTTCTTAGATTAAATCCAAAACTTGCCCCTGTTAAAGTTGCAATTTTTCCATTAGTTAAAAAGGACAAAAAGTTAGTTGGACAGGCAAGGGAAATTTATGAAGGTCTTCGGCAAGAGTGGAATGTTGTCTATGATGAATCTGGTTCAGTTGGAAGAAGGTACGCGCGGAATGATGAAGTTGGAACTCCATTTTGTATAACTGTCGACAGTGATTCTGGGAAAAAGAAAGATGTTACAATTAGAAATCGGGATGATGGTGAGCAGAAGAGGGTTAAGGTTAAAGATTTGAGGGATGTTGTGAGAAGGCTTGTTTCTGGGGAAGTTGGGTTTGGGGAGTTGTGATAATCAAGTTTTTTGCTTTAAAACTTCCGAGACTCTTTCAAAAAATACAAACTCTTGAGAATTTATTTCTGTTCTTGTTTCTGCTACTGTTGCAAGGGTTTCGTCTTTATATTTCAAAACATGAAATGTTTGATTTGATATGTTTTCGGGGTTCTTGATTGCTTCTTGGTTCGTAGCGAAACTTGGTGGAAGAAGATAATAACTAGTTCTTTCAAAACGGGGATGAATTTTGACTCTTTGATCGTTCTGTTTTAATAAGTGTTCTAGTTTAGAATCTATAAGAAAAGTTATATCATCAAAAAAACTTTCTATTGATTCATAAATTGAATTTGCTTTTCCGGTATTGCATTTTCTCAGGGAAGGGTATTTCTCCTTAAGGTTTTCGTATTCCATTAAACTACTTCCTTTTTTCTTTTATATAAATGGCTATACTAAAACTTATATACTATAACATATATGTTAGAGCAAAGGTGATAAAATGTCAAATGTTCTAGCGTTCGTATCTATAAAAGGAGGGGTCGGTAAGGGCTTATGTGAAAAATCAGGGTAGAAACGAAAAGAATCTTAAGCTATTCGAGTTTCATACCCCGCAGCTTGCTGCGACTGGGTAGTTGATTTGCTACCCTCGGGCTTATGGAGAGTTTCCGTTAGGAAATTCGGACGAACGACGGCAGGAGTGAGTTCTATAAGTCCTGTTCAACGACCCGAGCCGTAGGCGAGAATGCAACATTGCAATCGAGATTAATTTTAGATAATTTTGGGGGGGCGGTGCGCGTTTTTGGTTATATACACTAGAACAACAATATTTAAGAATTAGTTATATTTCTAATATCGTATATAATGGCATTAGATTCAGATATTCAAAAAATTTTAGAGTTAAGTAATAAGAGTTCTTCTGCTCAATCTGAAGCATTTGAAAAACTAAAACAATTACAAGAAAAAATCAGGGGAGGAGATTCCACCGGAGACAAAATAAGAGATTTTGTAATTGCTAATTTAGGGACTCTTTCTCCTGAAGCTGAGGAACCCTATAGAGAAACAGAAGCCAGATTAAAAAATAGGGCCGGAAGCCAGATTCTTGTTGTTAAGCAAAGTGAATCAATTCAGGGATGCCCTGGGATTACTCCTCCAGCTTATATTGATCCTAGGTTTATTGGAGTTGATACAAAATTAAAATTGGGTATTTTAACATCTGGGTTGGAGTTAGATATTAAAGAAGGAAGTATCATACTCCCAACAGATAAACACGCAATAAAATATGATAGATACTCAAGAAGTAAATGGAAATTGAAAGAAGGACCAATTTCTCTTAATTGGTATGAATTTGCGAATTTAGGAAAGGAAGTTCATAGAAGAATGACTCCCCTGTCCAATGATTTATCTGCTCATTTTGAACATGGCTTAACGCTTCATCTAGAAGAAGAAGTAGAGAAGTATTTTGGTGGAGACAGACATTTAGATACCTCTTATGTGGAAGCATTAAATCTTTTAGGACATGAGGCACCAGAAAGATTTATAAAAAAATATGATGGAGAAGTTTATCGAACAAGAGTGGGAGTTATTAATAAACTAGAAGAACTGACAAGCAGAGAAGCAAAATTAAATTATGAAATTAGGTCTATTTATGGTTCAATGGAAGATGAAGACTATGCAGGAGTCGTTTCAATAAGACCAATAATGAAACTAAAAGAAATGAAACTAAAAGAAACAAGAGAAGGAATCCAAAGATATCTAAAACAAGGAATTGAGTTGGGTATGCATAGAGGAGATTTGAAGATTGAGCAGAAGCCTGGAATGGAAATAAATGTTCCTGCTTATATTTCTGGAATGTGTGGGAAATATCAAGTTGAAATTCCAAACTAATTCTTAGTGTGCCGTCTGGGTGGGGGATGGAATAACTAAAATTAATCTCGCATAGAGTTTTTTGCGTAGCAAAAAATTTCGTTGAACATTAATTTTATATACTTCTTTTTCTTTGTTGGATTCAGGTGATAAAATGTCAAATGTTCTAGCGTTCGTGTCTATAAAGGGAGGAGTCGGTAAGACAACTTTAGCACTTGAAACTGCGTCGTCTTTAGTTAACGATTTTGGGAAGAAAGTTTTACTTGTGGATGCGAATTTTTCTGCACCCAATATTGGGCTTTATCTTGATTTAACTAATGAGGTAACACTTCATGATGCTCTTTCAGGAACATTGTTACATAATGCAATTTATGAATCTCATGGAATAGATATTGTTCCTGCGTCGATGTATTATCGGGGGGAAGTAGATGTGTTTAAATTAAAACAAATTCTGAATAAATTTAAGAATAGGTATGATTTTATAATTATTGATTCGTCGCCAAATTATGAGGAGTTGAAACCTGTTGTTGCTGCGGCGGATAAAATTTTCGTTGTGACTTCTCCAGATAATGTGACTTTGACAACATCGTTAAAGGCGGCGAGACTTGCTAAGGAACAGGACACCCCTATTGGAGGTATCGTAGTTAACAGGATTCGTTCTCCAAGGCACGAGTATAATCTTAATGAAATTGAACTCATCTCAGAAATTCCTGTGATGGCTAGAATAAAGGATCATAAGAAAATGGCACAAGCGTTAAATTCTAGAATGCCCATAACAGTTCTCGATGGAACAAATGTTGTTTCTAGGGAAGTTAGAAGATTTGCTTCGGCAATTTGTGGTGTTCCTGAAAAGGAAAGTTTTTTTCAGAGAGTTATTCCGTTTAAAGATTCTTTTCAAAAGGAAAGGGTAAATAGGGAGTTTTTAAGACAAGGATTTTATAAGAGTCAGATTTAGTTATTCTAGTATTTCTAGTTTGATAAGATGATTTTCTTCTATAATTTTTTGAAGGTTTTTTGAAGGTTGTTTTCTTATAACTAGAAGGCAGGGCATCTTGTTATAAATTGCTCTTTGGATTGCCGCATTGATTTCTTCTTTAGATGTTGATTGTTTATTTTTTGCTATGAGGAGGAAATTTATATCTCCTAGTTTTGATTCAATGCTAACTTTTGCTACGATTTCTTTTCTCTCTGATTGTATCTCCTCTAAGAATTTTATGTTTTTATTTCTAAGAAATTTTTTTATTTCATCTAAAAATTCTGGTTTGGGTTCTTCGGTATCGTTTGGTGTATTTTTGTTTGGAGAGTTATCTATTTTGGAGTATACTTTTAAAGTAGGAGTGATTTTTTCTCTTTTCTTTTCTTCAGGCTTTGTTTGTAGAATGTTTTCAATCTTTATTTTTTTTGGTTCTGGCTCTTCTCTTCTAGGTGTTAGAATATTTTTAATCTCTTCGTCGGGAGTGAATGCATATTTCCACATTATTTTTTCTTGGAATTTGAATGGTATTGCGAAATCCTTAATATTCTGGAGTGCTACTCTAATTGCAGGTTCTTCATCTTCGTGAGTTAGAATTTTTCTTTCTTTGAGTTTTAGGTAGGCTTCTTTTTCTATGGGTTTGAGATTCTCTGTGTTATCTTCAAGTTTTTGTTCTTGTCCTGGGAGAATGTAAAGAGATGATGACCCGATTTTCATGTGACTCATTTTAATCTGTTTTGTGTTGAGAAGTTCCGAAAGGATTGCGGATGCGAACACTGGGTCCATATCAATTGCTTTTGCTATTCGAACAGGGAGTGTCGGACCATTTGATTCAATGAATGAAATTATTTTGCTTTTTTTTTGTTGTATGTCTATCATAGAATTGAGACTGTCGAGGAGGTTATAAATTCGACGGAACTAACAGTTCTCTACAAGTAGCCTCCCTTGAGTTAGTCGATTTCATCGTACTTTGTTTATTATTGGGATTAGTTTATTTGGAGATTTATATTTTTGTCCATTTAACTTCATAGTAAGATATGGCACCTTCGTCATCTACAATTGCTATTAGAAGATTTTTTTTAATGGAATGTGCGACCCGATTTTTTGCGGAGAATTCCTGCCAGTTTATTTCCTTGTTTTCTGAAACTGGAAAACAAATCCATTTTGAATGATTTTTGTCTACTTTTTTACCTTTGTCATAAATTCTGAACTCGGCTCCAAACTTTAGTGCGGATTTTACTATGTAGCCTTTTTTTCTGAGATCTTTGAAGACTAAATATTTTGTTTTAAATATTTTGTCAATTCTTTCAAATTTTCTTAAGATTTCTTTTTGGGTTAGTTTCTTGTCCCGATGATTTAGAATTTCCATTTTATTATTTTGAACAAGATATAATGCTTCAGATAGGGAATAGAATATTTTTTCTCCTATTTTTTCTCCGAATCTGTTTGTTGCGAATATATTTTGAGCTTCAGAGGTATTTGAGGTGATTTTTTCTGAGACTAATGTCGCGTTGATTTTCATATTTTATTTAAGGGATGATAGATTATAAAGTTTTTTAAATTAAGATTTTCTTAGTTTTCTGAAGCCCTTTAGTCTAAAGTAACTCTTCGAGTTTCATGAAGACAAAAGGCAAAAGCCCTTTAGTCTAGTGGTCAAGGATGCGAGGTTCTGGGCCTTGCGACCCAGGTTCGAATCCTGGAGGGGCTATTGATTCGAACCTGGTGTTCGATACCCTCACCAATATATAAAATTGGTTGGGGCAGACCCATCCTGGAGGGGCTATTGATTCGAACCTGGTGTTCGATACCCTCACCAATA
>JAYEHV010000049.1:18163-25476 GCA_034716495.1 Nanobdellota archaeon | reverse complement strand
CCCGCCAGTAATTACTAGATTAGATCATTTTAAAATGCTAGTTGAAACTGTCCCACTCAAACAACTCTTAACCGAAACCGACGCACCATATCTATCTCCCGTCGCTGGAACAAGAAACGAACCAGCAAATATTCCTATCACAATTAAAGAAATCACAAAAATAAAAAATATCTGCGAAGAAAAAATAGCAGGACAAATTTTTGATAACGCAAAAAAACTATTTAACTTATAAATTAACAATTATTTCCCAACCCATCCAACTTTCTTACCTAACAAACCTTTAAGTTGAGGCCATTTCTCCTCGAGAGTTAGTTCATTAATTTGATAAAGGACCCCTAAAGGAATCTTCCCCTTCTTAGAATTATAATCAAACTCCCCCGCCAACTTTTCCGCAATCTTCTTATCCCCATTATCCTTCACCTTATACATCTGCGAATCTTTACTATTCGAATCCAAATTAAATATCAAACAATCCTGAATCACCTCGACAAACGAAAACCCCTTATGATTAACAGCCTTAGTAAAAACCTCCACCATATGAGGAATATCCCTCGCAGAAGTTCTCGCAATAAACGTCGCCCCACTCGCTAAAGCAACCTTCAAAGGATTCATTGATTTATCAAAAACGCCCAAAGGACTAGCCTTAGAAACATAGCCTTGTTGAGACGTCGGAGTTGGTTGCCCTGTTGTCAATGAAAAGGATTGATTATCATGAAGAATCAAAGTCATATCCGAATTATACCGGAATGCATGAATAAAATGGGAAATCCCTTCAGCATAAACAGCTCCATCTCCAGCAAACACTAAAACCTTCAAATTTGGATTTCCAAGTTTCATTCCTATTGCCGTCGGGAGAGCTCGACCGTGAAGACAATAAATTCCTGAAAGATCCAAATAATCAAAAATCTTTGAGTTGCATCCGATATCTGTCGTAATCGCGAAATCCTCTTGTTTAAATTTTTTATCATCGATAAACTTTGAAATTGTCTGCTTCACACTTTCAAGTATAATATGATTTGTACAGCCAGGACACCAAGTGTTTTCCGACGACGTTTTTAATTTATCTTTTGTATTCATTTTAAGGCAGCATCTTCAAAATCTTGTTTAGTTAATTGGATATATCGGGATACAGATTTTATTAATTCATTTGACCTTGAAAAATTTGTATTCCTTTTCCTATCATAATAAGTATATAAAATTGTTTTTATTCCTTGTTGTTTCAAATTTTTCATTATCGGAACAAAATCCGAATCTGTTGTCATTAGTATAATTTGTTTTATATTTGGATAATTTATTGGAACACTCGTCAAGTCCATTGTTAGAAGAATATCTACCGCTTTTTGTCTGTATTTAAAAATTCCATCAATTTTTAATCTTTGACATCTCCCCTCTCTGATGATTATATCTGAATATCTGGATAATTTGTCTTTAAAGCACATATAATTTCTATATCTTTGTGATTCTTCCTTTGTCGGACTTCCACTTTGAAATGGTGGTGCAGTGTAATAAAATATTTTATTACAAATCAAATTATGTCTTTTAGTTAAATTATTAGATAACTTTATTAAATCTGTTCTTAAATAATCTTCTTTACCAAAATATTTTTTTAACTTAGATACAAATCCTGCATCAATAAAAACCAATGTTTCTTCCATCTAAAGAATTAAAGACTCATCCGGCGTTCCGGAGAACACCGGGGAGCATGATATTATTATTTAGTTTTCGAAGTTTATAAGGTTTTGCTTTCATATTAGCTTCTCCATCACAATCCTTTCTTTTTTCATTTTATACCCTTGCTTTTGATAAAATTTAATCTCATTAGATTTTTTATTTGTAATGAAACTTACAAGTTTTGCTTTTCGTTTTAAATCTTTCATAAATAACGCCCCATTTTTATCTTCAGAATATCCCATCTTTTTATACTTTCTATATGCCTTAGAAGTTTTATTCACTGTGAAGATTAAATAACTATAATCTTTCTTTTTGTAATAATCTTCTATAAACTTTAATAATTGTTTACCATAACCTCTATTTTGGTATTTTGGGCCTATTCCTATTTCCTCTATATCTGCAAATCTTCCAACATACCATTTACTTGGATTAACTGCAACAAATCCAATAATTTTCTTATCAATTAGGGTCACAAAAATGTCACAATATCTTGAAAGAAAATTAATCTTTTTTAAAGTCATACTTTGTGTCCAAACTTCATTATAATCTTTTTTTGTAAAACAAAGTCTATATATTTCAGCTATCTTTTTATAATCTTTTCTAGTAGCTTTCCTTATTTTCATAAAAACCCCTCAATTTTTTTCTTTAATTCATCCGAACAAAACGGTCTCCCATCATATTTCAAAATCCTATTCTCTATTTTAATCCCTGTCTTCTCACGAAGAAGTCGCCCAAGCTGTCCCGTCACATTACACTCAACCAAAATTATTTTATCCGCCTTTTCCATCTCCTTCTCAATCTCCGAAGACAAAGGCTTCATATATAAAATCTGGAGAAACTTTACATCTAAATCATTTATCGAATCTTTAATTGCACCAGAAGTCGAACCCCACCCAATAACCAAATTCTTAGAATCCTTCCTCCCATAAACCTTAATCATCTCAAAATTCTCCTTGATAAACTTCTTAGTCCGCCTATACTTTTCAACCCTTATATCTGCATTCTTCTCTGCCAAAACGCCAGATTCCGTCGAGTTCCCAAACCTATCTCCCTCATAAGAAGACGCTTTCAAAATGCTCTTCCCCGGAAGTTTTCTAGTAATTTTAAACACAGGAGTCTTATCCGGATGCTCAATAGAAGAGAACTCAGATTCAGCAAGATGCTTATCCCCTAAAATTACTGAGAGTATATTAAATTTTTCCGAAAGATAAAGCGCCTCAGAAGTTTTCTCGACAGACTCAATAGGATTACCTGGTGCAACAACAACTCGAGGGAATTCTCCATGCCCTGCTCGAAGTGCAATATCAAGATCTGCCTGCGAAGTATAAGTTGGAACGCCAGTCCCAGGTCCAGGCCGAGAAGCCAAATAAACTGTCAAAGGAATCCCTGATATTCCTTGAAGAGATAATGCCTCACTCATCAAATCGAACCCTCCTCCTGAAGTCCCAGTCATAACCTTAGCTCCAGCAAAAGAAGCTCCAAGAGCCATGTTAGCTGCCGCAATCTCATTTTCAGATTGAAAAACCATCAACTTATCTTTAACTTGATTCTTCGCAAGTTCGTGCATAACATTAGTAGCAGGAGTCATCGGATATGAAATATGTAAATCCAGCCCAGAATTCCTAGCACCAATAGCAACCGCCTCACTTCCCGACAAAATAGAAGGCTTATTGTTAAGCTTCTTCAAATTATAATGATTCTGCTGAGAATCAAACCCCTTCTTTGCAGAAACAACCGATTCCTTATAGATCTTAAATTGGGACTTTATCTCAACCTCTAAATCCAAAATAGGAACCCCAAGAATTTTTATTAAAGCGCCTGCAAGAGCAACATTCAAATTCCGTCCAGCATCTTTAAATTGATCCGCAGAAATCATAACACCTCCTTTCTGCAAAGACGATTTATGAACCTCCACAGTTCGTTCATCAAGAGCGACAAGAACATCCGCCACAGCCTCGTGACTTTCGATTAGAACATCCGAAATTGAAACGACATTAAAATTATGCCCTCCCCGGATTAAAGACTGATAATCCCGATAATTAAAAGTAAAATAACCATAATTTGCAAGAACATTTGAAATTATCTCCGAAACTTTATTTATACCCTGACCAGCCTTCCCCCCTATAATAAGATTTAACCTCATAAAACACCATAGAAGATAGGTTATTTAAAGTTTTGTTTGTATTTTATATTATGAAGAAAATTGTAACTATCGGAGGAGGAACTGGGCAGTTTCAGATTTTAAAGCAAGCGATTTCGTAAATGAAATAGAAAAATATTCCCAAATCAAACTAGATAAAATTATTGTTAACTCAAGGACTCCATCTCCAGAGGTTTTGCATAAATACCTACAAGAAGATTCTTCATTTGTCGAGGACGATTTAGAAAAAGATTCCCGCGTCATCCGAGGAGATTATGTTGCCGAATACCCCTCCGAACGAAAAACAATCCTCAGACATGTTTCGGAAAAAATCGCACAAGCAATTTTAGAAACCTAAACTAAATAAATATATAAACAACATTTACTCCTTGAATTTATGTTAGGTGTAATCGACAGTTTCAATATAGTGAAAAATTTACCTATTGCCAAATTTAAAATTATAACCAAACACGAAGATTTAGAAACATTCAATTTTCCCTATTATCTAAAAGCGGATGTCATCGGACATAAAACCGAACTAGGAGCAGTTGTCCAATGCAACAACTTAGAAGACTCAGAAAAAAAACTAAGAAAAATGCACAAAACTTTCCCAAAAAATAAAATAATCGCACAAGAAATTGCAGAAGGTATAGAAATGATTGTAGGAATAAAAGACGACGCTGTTTTTGGAAAATTATTGGTCATAGGATTTGGGGGAATTTTTGCAGAAGTCCAACGAGATGTTTCATTCAGAGCACTACCAGTTTCTCGATTAGATGTTATTTCAATGGTTCAAAATCTGAAAGGATCTAAAATATTTAATGCACGAGGGAAAAAATATAATTTAGAAAAATTTTACACCTTAGTTGAAAAAGTTGCACATTTAGCAGATAGGAATAACATTAAAGAACTTGATTTAAATCCTGTTGTCGTTGGAGAGAATGGAAGTTTTATTGTTGATGCTAGAGTAGAGTTAGAAAGTAACTAAATTTTTAAAGACATGAGAAAATATTTTTTATGATAGTCAATTATTGATTTTTTAAATCCAAACTTTTGATAAAAAGGATAATTATCTGTTGCAAGTGTAATTAATTTTGGAGTCGGCTTTCTTTTTTTAATTTCCCTAATTAATGCTTTTATTAATTTTGTTCCGATTCCTTTCTTCTGATATTTTGGATGAGTATTTACCCAGAAGATATTAAACATTAAATTATCTGCCCACGAATTTATCATTCCACCAAATGCTAGAATTTTATTTTTCTCTTTAATTGTTATATAAGTTGGTTTGTATAATGACTTTGAAAACATTTCATTCAATTCTTTTAATGCTAGATTTTTTGAATATTCAGGACTATTGATTTTTATAATTTCCAACATCTCCGGAATATCTTTTTTTAACGCTTTTGTTATTTTCATTTTATCATTTTCCCAACTCCCTCGCACATTTCCCCAACATCATTAAAATTCAAAATCCCTTCTTTATCCATAAACTCCTTCGCCTCCTTGACCTGCTTTCCCCCGAGAAAACATGCAAAAACAGGCTTCTTCATTTTAAGAAGAATTTTCGCAGTTTCTAAAGCTTCAGTCATTCGTTGAGGCGTTAACAGAATAAAGAAAAAATCAAAGTTTTCTTTTTCAAGAATCAACATCGTCTTTTCATAATCCTTAGCGAGAGCATCTCCTATTAAATCAACAGGATTATTATGACTCCAATTCGACGGTAAAACTTTACTCAACTTCTCAACTACCCGCTCAGAAAGTTTCGGAACCTTGACCCTATTTACCCCACAAGCATCAGTTGTCAAAACCCCAAGCCCTCCAGCATTTGTAATTATGGCGACCTTATTCCTCAACCTCCCATACTTCTCCAAAATTTTAGCAACGTCAAAAAGTTGTTTAACCGAATCGACTTCGATAACACCGGCCTGCTTTAAAATCCCTGAATAAACTCCCTGCTCCGAAGCTAGCGCCGCTGTATGAGACTTCGCAGCTCGTTGCCCTTCCTTCGACTTGCCCGACTTTAACGCAACTATGGGCTTCCTACATTTTTTACAAACCTCGATAAATCTCCGCCCCCTCCCCTCTTTCAACGATTCAATATAAAGAGTTATGACTTTAGTATTCTTATCTCGAGAATAATACTCAATAAAATCACTAAAATCCAATTGTGCCGAATCCCCAATAGAAACAAAACCCGAAAACTTTTCAACCTCATCTAAAACTGCCGAACCAATTGCCCCAGACTGCGAGATAAAAGTTATGCCTCCAGATCTTAAATCACCTTCAAAATAAGTAGTATTAAGTTTTTGTATAGGATCAATAAACCCATACGCATTCGGTCCTAAAAGCTTGATGTCCGCCTCTTCCGCAATCCTAAGAATCCTTCCCTCCAAATCTTTATTTCCAACCTCCGAAAAACCCGCACTTAAAATTACCGCAGCCTTAACTTTTCTTTTTTCGGCTTGTCTTAAAACCAAGGGAACCAATTTCGCCGGAACAGCGACGACTATACAATCAACATCATAAGGAATCTCCAAAATATCTTCATAAGCTCGATGCCCAAGAATTTCTCTTGCCTTAGGATTCACCGGAAAAACTTTCTTCCCAGATTGCAATAAATTTTTAAAAACTACCTGCCCAACTTTTCTCTCATCCCTTGATGCTCCAACTACTGCAAAAGTTTTCGCATCAAAAAACACACCTACATCACCCATCTTATTAAACAACTCTCAGAATATATAAATTTGACGGAACTAACAGTTCCACAAGTAGCCCCCTTAAGTTAATCAACTTCGTCGTATCTAACCCTTACATTAAACCACTTTCATCAATTCCAGAATCTTCATCTGGAGATTCTGGTAAATCCTTTTGTGCTAACTCAACTTTAAGATCATCAGAATTTATAGAATTAATTATTGTCTTAAATTCATCGAATTTATCTGCGGGAATTCTCAAACCCTTTTTTGTAGGCCCTGTATAAGATTCACTTTGAGTAAATTCTCTAATATCTACTCCAACTCTCCCATTATATTCTTTAATCCCGACGACAATGTCAGTAACAATCCCCTGATACTCCCCCTTTGAAATCTTCCCAATACCCTTTTCCATAATACTTCTTAATATTAATTCTTTATAAATATTTAGATTTAAAAGGAGACTAGACAACCGAAGCTAACTAGTCTCCAACACTTAACCGAAGCCAAGTGGCTCAACCGAAGTTGAACAAACAACCTATGTATTCGAGGATTATAAAACTTTCTAACTATCTTTTAGGAACTACATAACTAAAGAATTCATTAGTTTTAAAAATAGAGATTTCCAAATTGTTCTAAGCTCACATCGCATAATGGTATTGCACCGCTCTGCTAAGGCGGACCCTTCGGGGTACCCCGGTTCGATTCCGGGTGTGAGCGTAATCGAAGCGGGGTGTACCCCGGCGAAAACCTTTGCTCGAATTTTTCTCAACGAAGTGATTAGAAAAATTTTAGAGTGAAGTTTGAGT
>JAYEHV010000049.1:0-18063 GCA_034716495.1 Nanobdellota archaeon | reverse complement strand
AGATTCCGGGTGTGAGCGTAATCGAAGCGGGGTGTACCCCGGCGAAAACCTTTGCTCGAATTTTTCTCAACGAAGTGATTAGAAAAATTTTAGAGTGAAGTTTGAGTAGATTCCGGGTGTGAGCGTAATCGAAGCGGGGTGTACCCCGGCGAAAACCTTTGCTCGAATTTTTCTCAACGAAGTGATTAGAAAAATTTTAGAGTGAAGTTTGAGTAGATTCCGGGTGTGAGCGTATTAGGAATCGAACCTTCGATGTCCGAGTTTTTAGGTCTGAACAAATTTAAAGATTATTGCAGACCTGAAGACGAGTAGGGTGCAGGCGTATTAGAATCGAACCATTCAATCGAACATCCTCACCTCAAAAAAACAAAACTAGAAATTATTTTTGAGATAAAAAATGTGAAAGGATATGAGCACAATATTTCAAAACTCTAATTCCTTACCAATTTCTTAATCTTCCTCAAGTTTTTCCTCGCCGCCCTTCTTCCTAACTCTATTACTTTTGAGGCACTCTTAAAATCAAATGAATCGATGTTTCGCGTCTTTATTTGAATAAATAATCTATCTTTCTCCTTCCCATTTCTTTGTCCAATTATTTCATTTATCATAATACTCCCTACCTCCGAAAGAATCTCAAAAGTTCCACCACCGGGTTTATAACTAATCTTCATCGGTAACGCATTTACAGAAATAACTTTTCTTGCTTTTCCTTTTGCATACTCTTCAGGCAAAGGATCTAGAACTCCTCCATCCACGAGAAGCATTCCCCTCATTTTAACAGGCTGAAAAATACCAGGTATAGAAATACTAGCACTAATACTCTTTAGCAAACTACCTTTTTCCAAATAAACTTCTTTTCCAGTCTTTAAATCTGTTGCGATTGCAGTGAATCCCACATTAAGATTTTCTATTTTTTTATCCCCGATAAACTTCTTAATAAATTTTTCAATCTCCTTGGTATCCGTATTACCTTTCTTAATTTTATCCGACAAGAGAAGAGACATGATTTTATTTTTCGAAAGTTTAAGTATACTTTTCTTAAATTCCTTTATTTTTCCTACAGCATAAATCCCTCCGACAAGAGCACCCATACTCGTCCCAACGATATAATCCACTTTTATATTATTCTCCTCGAGAACCTCTAGAAATCCTATGTGAGCCAACCCTCGCACACTCCCACCAGATAAAGCTAATGCTAAATCCCTCTTTTTTGTAAGACCCATAGATTATATTAAAGAAGAGGTATTTTAAAGTTTCTTATTGATACTGCCGAAACTCTTTCAGAATTACAAAATAATTTTTAAGAGATACATATATTTTGAAATACACAAATACTTAAAACTGATTACATAGTTATTACTTTAATATGAAAAGCGGAAAAATTGATTATGGTGCAGAGGAATATGCGGACACAAAGGGTTTTCCATTTAGGACAGACATAGAAAAATATACCCTTTTCAATTTATTAGGTAATCCTAAAGGAATGAGAATTCTCGACGCTGGATGCGGAGAAGGAATCTATTCAAGGGAACTAATTGATCGCGGAGCTTCTTTCGTCTTGGGAGTTGATGGCGCAAAAGATTTTATCGAATTAGCGAACCAGAAAAATGAGGGTTATGAAAACCAGATTAAGTACTGTCACAGTCTTATTCAGAACCTCAAAGGCTCCGAAGATATGGACGCTGTTATCGCCTCTTATGTTTTAAGCTACCCAAAAAATCTCGAAGAGACAATTTCATACTGCGAAGCAATAGCGTCTCACTTAAAGAAGAAAGGAAAATTTGTTGGATTTAATAACAGCCCTTTTGAAATTTTCGATGGAAAAGCAGATTATTCGGAATATGGTTTTGAAAAAAGAATGAACGGTGCAGTTGACGGGAGTAAGGTAATTTATCTGTTAAAGGGGATGGATAATCCAATAGTTAATTTTTATCTGAAACCAGAGATTTATGAGGAAGCTTTTGAGAGGGCAGGTTTTTCTGATTTTAAATGGGAAAATGTTTTATTAGACCAGACTACAACAGAACCTTCGGAATACTGGAAAAAATTTTTTTATCATAAAACCCCTTTTATTGCAATGACTGCAAAAAAGAAATAATTTTCGCATAACAAAACCCTTATAAATCACTACTTCTTCCGGCTAACGTAGGTCAGGTCGGCGAGCTAGCCCCTCGCTATTCGCAAATGGGCTTCATGGCGGACTGCAAGGCAAGACGTGAGATGAAGCTGCCGACGTTGTTGATTTGACGTTGAGGTTTTGTCCTTTTTGATCTTGCCTTGATGAATCGGGTCAGATCGGGAACGAAGCAGCCCTAAGTTAAGGTTTAGGTGCTTAAAGGGTCGCAGAGCTGAGGATAATCAATTACCCCTCGACGGACGATTCGAGCAACTTGTCGGGCCTACATTAAATTTATAAAGTCTTTAGTTATCTAAATAATATGGTGATATCAAAACGGGCACAGATTTTCTTACTTGCTGCAATTGTAGTCTCTTCAGTTATAATTAGTTTAGGAATTACAGCAAATCAAGCCAGAATAAATTCTGAGCCAAAAAATTTTTATGATTTCAATTATGAAGTTCAACGAGAAATAGGGGCTGTAATGGACTACGAGATTTATACAAATTTTTCTGAGGGAGACGACCTAGAAGAATTTGTAGATGTCCTTGCAGAAAATATCCAAGACAACGACCCCGACGAAAGCTTTACAATTGTTTATGGAGATAAAAAAGGGATAACTATAGATAGTTATGGTCCTAGTAATAAGAATAAGAAAAAAGATGAGGGTGATGAGGGTGATGAGGGTGATGATAGCTATAAGAATCCCCCTCAAGGGACTGTCTCCTTAGGAGGAGTTAGTCTAAAAATGAGCTCTGAAAAAGGATCAAAAAGTAGTAAATTTTTGAATAAAGAAGATTTAGAAGAAATTGAAGATATTGTTGTAGAAGTTGGAGACAATGAAGTTTCGTTTCCAGTTTCGAACTTTCCTAAAGCTATTTTATTAATACAGAAGGATATTGGAGATGAAAGCTTTGTTACAACGGGATAAAAACGCAGTAAGCAATATCATCGCTTACGTTTTATTAATTTCTATTACAATTGCACTTTCAATATTAGTCTACAATTGGTTAAGATTTTATGTTAGTGAAGAAAACGTTGAACAATGTCCAGATACCGTCAACCTAATTATCAAAGATTATAATTGCGTCTCTGGCACAAACGGTTTTCTGAATGTCACTTTAAAAAATAAAGGGCTATTCAGCGTCGATGGATATACCCTAAGAGTTCATGATACTCCCAACGCAGAGTTTGGTTTTTACACGTTAACAGATACTGGTGCTCCAATCACGCCTGGAGGAGAAAATACGATTACATACCCCTTCACTGAATCTTGTGATGATAAAAACTTTACAGACATTACTCTCGTAGAAGTCCAACCATTCTTAATAAAAAACGGAAATATAAGTTGTAGGTCTTATTCAAGTCAGAAAATCATCTGCCAATAAAAGATAAAATTATAAAGGCATTTTGCCATAAATATTCATGAAGAGGATACTTTTAACTTTACTTATAGGAATGTTTATAGTAGGAACTGTGAGTGGAGCAGACTCAGACACACAATCAAACTTCACTATCTCTGGATGCGAATTTGGAGAAACAGGACTCGTTGCAGACTCTTGCTCTCCTGAAAAAGATTATTTCTGCAGTTATGAAGATGGAAGTTATATTCTATATGATACTTTATATGACAATTTTGGATGTTCAAAAGGTCTAGCTACCCATATTATAGGTCAACCTTTTTGTTGCCCTCGAGGATATGTTTGTGAGAATAGTGTGGAGGGTCCTATTTGTAAGTTAAGAGTAAATGCTTGTTCAGACCAATTAACTCAAAGTGATTGCGAAGCAGCTGAATGTTACTGGTTGCTAATAGATGGAGGAATTTGCGTCGAAACAATCTCAGATTACAGTTGTGATATTTACCAAACTTCCGAAACTTGCACTGAAGACAAATTTGGATTGGGACAAACAGGAGTTGGAACTGAAATTTGTGGAACTTACTTTACAGCAGATAGTATTGGATATGTTATCCCCCTAGAGAGTTGTCATTGCAAGTGGGATACTATTTGTAGATTAGCTTATGATACTTTAGAAGAAATCCATAATGGCACTATAAACTCATTTGAATGCACAAAAAATTTCGGAATTGGGGATTGCATCAATGGTACTCAAATAATTACTTGGACTGCAACACCCCAAATCACCGCAGGTTACCCTTCAGGAGTTCCTTTGTCAGTTTTAGAGGCCGCTAAATGTGTCGATAACGCAGAAGGAGTCAAAAGAGAATGCGGTCTACCCACCCTAAAACTATTTGGATTTAGCTTATTTTCTATCTTTATGTCCTTGGGAATTGTGGGATTATTCTATTTCCTAAAAGAATTAAAAGCTAACCAAGATTAGGGAAACATTTATAATCTTTTTACTCCTTCAATTAATTGTGAAAGGCGTACTATTGGGTCTAATTCTAATCTTAGCTACATCAGGATTTGTCATAGCAGAACCAACATCAAATATTCGAACAGATTTTTATATTAGTGCACCATCTACAGATTTCTCCGAACAAAACTTTTTTTCCAACATGATTGACTGGAAATCTTTAGCACAATATGGAATTGCTACTTTAATTGCTCTTACAATTAGGTGATTAGGTAAAATCCTTAAACGTAAAAAGAAAATAAAAAAAAGAAATTCCAGAAAACTAAAAAAGCTCGTCGTAAAAGTGAAGTTTATAAATAGGGAATACTATTCTATTTTATGAAAAAATCGTGGTTAATTTTTCTAGCATTCTTTTATCTAATTGGAATAGTCTCTGCTTCTGTTGAAATTCATAACCACAGCTTTAAAACTTTTTATTATCCCTACGAAAAAATTTCAGGAGAAATTAACTTGACAATTTCCAACGAGGATTACACTACCAAATTGCATTCTGGAAACGGCGAGGAAATTCTTTTAAAAGATTTTTTAATTGCAAATGGGGTTGATTACCAATGCTCTCCCTCAGACTGTTCAACTAATTATGACCCTTCTTCAGCATCGACAGATAAAACATTTGAAATTGGTTCAGACCCCCTCTATGGCGGA
This sequence comes from Nanobdellota archaeon, assembly GCA_034716495.1. Lineage (GTDB taxonomy): Archaea > Nanobdellota > Nanobdellia > Pacearchaeales > GW2011-AR1 > JAGVXH01. The sequence continues at coordinate 12,926 of JAYEHV010000049.1, read as the reverse complement.
TTCGTCTTAAATGGGACCAATATTATTTTAACCGGTTTAAATTTTTCTATAGAAAGTAATTTTGGAATGGAGGATAGAACCCCCTTATCTATCGATTTTTTTGAAGACCATACTTGGAAATTTAATAAATTTTCTGATACCCTTTCATCTAAACTTTGGGGATGTTATGACACAGATATTCCTTCAATAGGACCTTTAATTGGAACGTCAAGCTATTGTGAAATGATACCAATTTCAGAAACTGGAGCTTTGAATGTTGGAGCCTATGTAGATAGTAACGACGACAAAGTTCTAAACATGAAAGTTTACCCTGAAGATGGGGGAGGTTATTTAGGAGAATGTGATTATACTCCAGGTCTTGAAGACGGATGTAAAATTGATGCAGAAGAAGGACAAACTTTTGAAACAGGATACTACCAAATTTGTGTTTCTTCAAATAGCTTAACAAACTATCACATCTATGAAGAATATTCTGGAACTAGTTGCGGGTTTGTTTATTCAATAGGTCCGAGTTCTAGTACAAAAGACTATGCAATTTTTGCTCAAACAGCAAAATATTCTAATGCTAACTCATTTAGTTCAACAGACATTGATTTAGCCGGAGCAACCTCAATGGCAGATAATCTAATTGGAACAAAATACAATAGAGACTGCTCAAATAGATGTATTCTGCCATTAGCTTTCTCAGGAATCTCTCAAACACTCAGAATATATGATATCATTTTACAATACACCAAAAATGGTGAAAATTATCAAGAGAATAATATTTACAATTTAGAATCCATCCCTACCACTGTCGACTTTTCTGGCGTTCTTGATTTAAGTCTTACAAACTTTGAAATTAATACAAACGGAACATACTCCTTATATCTCGGAGATAAAAAACTTTTTGAAGAATCCGTCGAGAAATTACCTGCACCAATCATTGGCTCACTTTCCCCATCAAACCCTCCGGCAGGAGTTCCAATTGAATATCACATCAACGTTGACTATAGTATTCCAAACGCCTCACTAACTTATAAATGGGATTTCGGAAATAAAAGTTACACGACAATTACAAATTCTATAACCCACACCTTTGACGAAATAAAAAATTATACAGTTAACATCGAAATCAGTGCGGGCAAAAATTTAACTTCCAAAAAAAGTTTCGTCATTAATACTATCAACCCTTCCGAGGCTATTAATATAACTCTTTCTAGAAAAGAAGAAGCCTTAGATAGTGTCATCAAAAAAATTAACACATTCCCTACTTGGTATCAAGAAGCTTTTGAAAAAACTATTGAAATCCCATTTTATAAAGACGAGCTAAATAGATTAAAAAAAGCACAGTCAAATGCTATTGACGACAAAGACTTCTTAGCTACAGCAAAAGATCTTTATTCATTAGACATTCCTACAGAAATTATTGCGAATGAAGAATCATACCCTTTCCTTTGGACTAAACTCAAAAATGTTAATCCTAAAATTATCTTATCTATCGCTGGAGGTTCAAGCTACGAAAACCTAGAAGATTATAAAAGTCCTATTCTAAATTGGCAAACTCAAAACATTGAAGGTTCTTTTTCAACAAAAGTATTCTCAGTTTCAAAATGGAGTGGAGAAATTATTCCAACTTTTAGAACATACGAATTTAATATCAATTCATTAAGTGATGATGAAAGCTACTTCGTGATTAATCGCCCCTTAGAAGAGATTTACTTTAATCAGTTATCTGGAGCAAAAAAAACAGAGGATTCTACGGTAATAATTCTGGATAAAAATGAAACCAAAAGTTTTGAATTTTATTACAAAAGTTCCGATGAAACCCCATATTTTATTTCTCCAAAATTAAGTAAAATCATTATAGAATCTAAGATTGATACTACCTGTAATTTTAATAATATTTGCGAAAAAAATTTGGGCGAAACTCCAAATACCTGCCGTAGTGATTGTAAACCTATCATCGCTATAGTCGTTAACATAATTTTAACAATCATTTTTGCTTTAATCATTTATACCTCATTACAAATTTGGTACAAAAAACATTACGAAAAGCACTTATTTAGCAATCCTCAGGAGTTATACAACCTTCTAATGTATATCACAAACGCACGAGCGAGGGGTCAAACTGAAGCTATAACTTCAAAGACATTGAAAGAAAAAGGTTGGTCTAGCGAAAGAATAACCTATGCAACTAAAAAATCACTTGGACAAAGAACAGGTATGTTAGAGATTATTCCTATCGATAAAATTACAGCTTACTTTAGAAACCGGAAAGCAAAGAAAAAATTCGCTACTACAACCAGACAACAAGATAAAAGAAACATTAATAAATCAGAGTTCCAAAAGAGATTATAAGCTAATAAATTCAAATAGATAAAAATGATAAAATTCGCAGCAACTGAAAGGCGACCGAATTTAACGCGTGACTTTGTCACAAGACAAACTAAAGATGATTAAAATAATTAAAAATTTTGCAAGAAGAATTTTCTCAGGACTTTTTAAAAAAAAGGGGGAAATAAAATTAGGATTCTACGGTTCACCAAACGTAGGAAAAACAAGTTTAGCTAATCGAATCTGTCAAGATTGGTTAGGGGAAGATTTGGGTAGTGTAAGTAAAATGCCACATGAAACACGAAAAATACAGATTAAAGAAAAAGTTATTCTTGAAAGAGATGGGAAAAAAATTGAATTTAAACTAATCGATACTCCTGGGATTGCCACAAAAATTGATTTTGAAGACTTTATGAAATTTGGATTAAAAAGAAAAGAAGCTCAAAATAGAGCTAAGGAAGCAACACAAGGAATTATCGAATCTATTAAATGGCTCGATGATATGGATGCAGTCATCATCATGATTGACTCGACGATAAATCCCTATTCGCAGGTAAATATCACAATTATTGGAAATTTAGTGGCTCGAGAAATTCCTGTCCTAATTATCGCAAATAAGATAGATTTAAAAAAATCAGATATTAAAAAGGTACAGGGAGCATTCCCAGAATATGATGTTATAGGAATCTCCGCAAAAAATGGTGATAATCTTGAAGAGTTCTATGAGGGGCTTTTCAAGTTAGTGAAAAAAATTTAAAATGGCTACTAAAAAAAAGAGTATGAGAAAATCTAAGAAGACTAAAAAAAATGATTTAACAATTCATTTCATGCCCTACTCAGAGATTGCAAATAAAAACGTAATCGAACGAATAAAAAAAATTATGGGACTTGTCCTTGACAAAAAAATAATTATCTTACAAGGAAAGTTAAAACCTGAAGAAGAAGTTAGGCTAATTGAAAATTCAATGACTTTGATTGGAAATATAAAAGATTTCCAAGGGATTGAAATTGCTACAATTTCGGGTGAAAGTGAAAACGTAAACTTGTTTCATAAAATAAGACATAATATTGCAAAAATTCTCATTGGCGAACAAGATGCCATTACCATAATAGGTCCAGCCTCAATAGTAAAAGAAATTACTCAAGACCCTAAAAAAATTGAATTAATGTTGCAAAAAAAATAAAAAATAAAAAATTTACTCGCAATCAGAAACTTCTTCTGAAAGATTAAAATCTCCTTCTTCGATTTCAATATCTTCTTTCTCAGACATTTTTATTATAAATCTTCTCCCTCATCTTCAAGCTCTTCCTCATCATCAAACTCTTCTTCATCGAGGCTGTTATCCTTATCCGATTCCATTTTACCTCCCTTGTTTATAATTGTTTGATATAAAGAGTATATAAATATTTCTGTGAATTTGTATAGATTTCGTCGCATTATATATGTAATAAAATTAAGCCGATTATAAAATAAACTCGATGATAATCCCTGCAATAAATATAAATATTAGAAGAAATATCACTGGCCATGTAATCGGCATTTGAATTTCTGGATTTTTTCCGTTTCGGGTTTTTGCTTTTGCTTTTTTGCTCATTAAGAGTATTAAGATCCCTGTTAGACCTACAGAGATTACACCTCCAATTCCCAAAATAGATACGAACCCCAGGATATTAAATTTCGAAACTAAAATATATAAAATTAAAGGAACTAGAGATGTAAAAAAGAAATTAACCCTCTTCGAAGTTTTGAAATCATATTTGAAAGTATCTCTAATTGAATAAGACAAAACAAAATAAGAAGTAAGCATTGTAAAAATTCCAAGAATCGTAATAAATGGTCCGAAAGATAACGTTGCTACTTCGGTTACGGTTTTTCCAAGAATACCTACAAAAATTGAACTAAATAAAATATAAAGAAATATGGGAATAAGTATTCCTACAACAATGGCCTTCTTAAAAAATTTTTCTTGACCTTTTATTTCTTGACGAAGCTCTGGTATTGAAGTAAATCCAAGAAGAGCAAACAGAATAACTCCAATTGGCAAAGCAAAATTTGGGGGATTCACAATTAAAAGATTGGATGGTTGAACCTGTGGCAGAAGTTTAATAAAGAAACCTAAAATGATAACAATTATCCCTAAGACGCCCCATGTTTCGATTTTCTTTAATCCTTTGAGTCCTTCTCTTAACAACAAAGTCATAACTAACCAGAACGCAATACCGAAGAATACAGGATTAATACCTCCTGGAAATAATTTTGCAAGACTTTCCCCTTCACCTACCAAATATGCCAAAAGTGCAGAATAAATTCCGAAAAACATAGCGAAAAACATAGCATACTTTCCCCAACATCCTAAATATTTTTCAGCATATCCTGAAAGTTGATGCACCCCTTTTGTCCGGAGGGTTAATTCTCCCAAGGCTAGGTTAACAAAAATCATTACAGCACCAAGAACAACAAGCCAAAACAGCCCAACCAAAAATCCAGATTGTGCAAAAACATAAGGAATACCAAGAATCCCCGCCCCCATTATCGTCCCGGTTAAAGTAAATGTTGTAGCCCAAAATTTCTTATTCATAGATTTCTTTCTTTTTAGAAAAAAGGAATTTCTCTTCCACCCCTCGGGCGTACCTCTGCTGAGGCAAAGTAGAAAAACTTATTTTCCAAAAATTCTTTGAGTATTTAATTTTTGCAATAGGAAATCACCTAATTTATTTAAAATAGAATTGTTTTAAAAGTTTTTGTATCCATTATAATTTCCCTATTTCAAAACTTCAATCCCGAGCAATTTCTCCCCAGCGATATAATTTAACAAAGCCCCTCCGGAAAGACTAACATGTCCAAACTTTTTTTTGGGCAATTTATATTTCTTGATAGTGTCACTTAAATGTCCTCCTCCAACCAAACTAAAACCTCTCGACGAAGCAATGGCCTTCAATAGTGAAAGTGTTCCTTTAGCAAATCTTTTATCTGCAGAAAAACCTGCAGGTCCTTTCATGTAAATTGTTTTGGCTTTTTTTATCTCGTTGATATATTTTTTAATCGTATTTTTACCAATATCTTCAATCTCGTATTCTAGTGGAAAATCTTTCAACAAAAATTCTTTTCTAGAATTGTTTTTTATTACAGCAAAATCTATCGGTGTTTTAACGTTTTTTAATTTCTTTTTTAATTTCGATTTAAAGTTTTTGTAATCTCCTTTGACTAAGGTGTTCTTTTCCAAATATCTATTTTGATATCCTAAATCTTTTCCTTCAGCAACGAGGCACATCTGACCGAACAATCCACAAGCGAGGATCTTGTTTCCTTTTAAGAGTTTGATGTTTGATTCTGGTTTAGCTCCTCCTAAGATATAAAGACAATTTTTCATTGAAATTTTTTCAAGAGCTTTTAATTCTATTTCAACTAATGGACCAATACAACCAATTATTTTTTTTGGAAAACCCGTAATCGAGGTATGATCTCTATGACATACAGAGAAAGCATCGTTGATGTATATATCAAATAAGGGTGATAAATTTTTTAGTAGAGCATTATTCTTTTTCTTAGGATTAAATTCATCCTTAACAAATCGAACATTATCAAGAAGAATCGCCTCACCATTTTTCAAGTTCCCTATCTCTCTAATCGCCTTTCTCCCACAAACATCATCAACGAACCTCACACTCGTATACTTACTCAATAATTTTGCGTGTTGTTCTAAATTGAAAAAATCTTTTTTCCCAGGATTGCCTTGGTGTGCTAATATTACAATCCTTGCCTTTTTCTTTTTAAGTTCTTTAATTGTTTTTGATGCTTCAATAATTCGCTCAGATAAGATAACTTTTTTTCCCGAGACATCTGAATTTATATCTGTCCTTAATAAAACACTTTTGTTTTTCAGATCAAAATCTTTTAAGGTTTTAAGTTTATTTAACATTTTAGAATATAATCAAAGCTAGCTAATGCAGCTTTACAACCTTCTCCTGCTGCAACTATAATTTGCTTAGCAGGAACATCAGTGCAGTCTCCCGCGGCAAAAATTCCACGAATGGAAGTAAAATTTTCATCATGCGTTCTTGTTCCTCTAAAAATCTTAATTTCCCCCCATTTATTTTTTTTAACATTAGTAAAATCCACTTTCGCCAGCAACCCTACTTCAATAAAAATTCCATCCAATTTCAATATTTTTTCTTTACCTTCCTGTTCATATTTTAAAGAATCAACAGATTCCTGACCTAAAATCTCTTTTATCTTAACAGAATTTAAAACTGAAATTTTCTTTTCCTGTAAAACTTTATCCCTCAAATGAGCCTCTCCATCAAGTTTTGGATTTATATTAAGCAAGTAAACTTTTTTTGCATACTTCTTCAAAAACAAAGCCGCCTCACAGCCAGAATTTCCCCCTCCAGCGACGGCAACTACCTTATCTTTATATGACGGAGCATGACAGGTTGCACAATAATTAACCCCTTTTCCCAAAAACTTTTCTTCTCCAGGCACATCCAACTTTTTAGGTTTTTTTCCTGAAGCCACAATCACAGCTTTAGATTCATAAACTCCTTTTTTTGTTTTAACATTCAAAATCTTTCCATCCCTTCTTAAATTTATCACTTCCTCTTGTTTAACTTTGATATTATACTCTTTTATGTGTTCTTGAAATCTTTGAACAAGTTCTATTCCGCTTAAGGAAGGCACCCCTGTATAATTTTCAACTTCAGAACTCCAGACTACCTGACCGCCAATATCAATAGTTATAAATAAAAACTTTATTTTTCTCCTCGCTGCATAAATCGCCGCAGTTATCCCCGCAGGCCCTCCACCGATAATTATCAAATCATATAACACTTTTCAATCTCCCCAAAAAATCAATCACCCTGCAACTGTAGCCATATTCGTTATCATACCAACAAAGAACTTTAATCATATTTCCATTCGTCTTAGTTAATTTAGAATCGAAAATTGAAGAATGGGAATTTCGTATAACGTCTGAAGAAACAATTTCGTCCTCAGTATATTCTAAAACTCCTTTTATTTTTCTGGCTTCATCCTTTATCACTTTATTTATTTTTTCTGTTGTTACAGATTTTTTTAGTGTCGCCACAAAGTCCGTAATACTTCCACAAGCTACGGGAGCTCTAATTGCCATCCCATCCAGTTTTCCTTTAAGATTTGGAATCACAACGGATACGGATGTGGCTGCACCTGACGTCGTTGGAATTAAATTTATTGCTCCAGCCCTAGACCGTCTAACTTTCCTATGAGCAGTATCTAAAATATTCTGATCATTTGTATACGCATGAATTGTGGTTAAGTATCCTTTTTCTATTCCGAATTTATCGTTAAGAATTTTTATTACAGGAGCTATGCAGTTTGTGGTACATGATGCTAACGAGATTATCTTGTGCTCTTTTTTTAAGATTTTTTCGTTGACACCTAAAACTATTGTGGCGTCGGGATTTTTAGCGGGTGCGGAGATTATTACTTTTTTTGCTCCTGCTGTTAAATGTTTCGATGCGCCTTCTCTATCGGTAAAAACACCCGTAGATTCAATTACTACATCAATCCCCAATTTTTTCCAAGGAAGTTTTTCAGGATTATCTTCGGAGAGTACTAGGATTTTTTTATTGTTAATTTTAATAAAATTCTTTCCAGTTTCTATCTTTTGATTATAGACACCATATATAGAATCATACTTCAATAAATATGCTATCGTTTCAATAGTTGATTGATCATTAATAGCTACGACGTTAATGCCTTTTTCTAAAGCTCTTTTAAAAACAATTCTTCCAATCCTACCAAGTCCGTTTATCGCTACTCTCATTTTTACCTCTTATGGTTTTAACTTAATTCAAATTAATAAAGCTTTCTGCTAAATAGAATTAATCATACAAAACAGGTTTCCCAAAATCTTTACCATATATCGTAGTACTTATTGTAGTATTAGATCTTATTTTTCTACCCCCTTCTTTTGAATAAAAAACTATATTAAAACCATAAGAATTCTCTCTTTTGGGTCCCCTTCCAAATTCTATCCTTACCTCATCCCCCTCTTGAAGCTGTGCACGTAAAGCTCTGTACTCTAATAAAAATCGTTCTTTCCAAGAAGAATCCTCCTCCCAAGATTGCTTTATTGAATTAAATCCATTTACAAGTTCTTCTAACTCTGTTCTTGCTTGTTCTTGAGAAATATACCTTTCCATTAGAATAATATATGTTGAATCTTTTTAAATATTATTGGGATGGAAAATACATCATGATGAATATAACGGGACGAACTTAGTTATTGGACGGCATATTTTATTAGGGATAACATTTAATAATGATTATAAATTAAGAATATAAATAAGGAAGTAAAATGATAATAACGGAATCTTCAGGTAATAGAAAAGATGTGAATTTAGTAATAGGAATTATTTTAGTTTTATTTATCTTGAGTATAAACCTTCCAATAGTTTCAGCACAAAATGAAGAAGTAGTTTTACATTTTTTTTATGGAAAAGGATGTCCTCACTGTGGCAGTTCTTTAGAATTCTTAAATAAGCTCGAGGAAAATTATCCCTCTTTAATTGTTGAAGAACATGAAGTTTATTTTAATCAGGAAGAAAGAAAATTGTTTGAACAAATAACTAATGCCTTCGGAACGGAAATTGAAGGAGTTCCAACTATTTTTATTAATGATAAAGTTTTTGTAGGATTTAGTAATTCGATAGCTGAGTCCATTGAAAATGAAATTGATACATGCCTCAATAAAGAATGCGATAATCCAATTAATAAAATAAAAAATGAGGGAACCATGCAAAAACTAACTCTCCCTGCAGTGATTTTAGCAGCAATCGTCGACGCAATCAATCCATGTGCATTCGCAGTTTTGATAATTCTAATGTCAACGATTCTTATTTCAAAAGAGAAAAAGAAAGCACTGTTTGCAGGATTAGCGTTTTCAGCGTCTATTTTTATTTCGTATTTTTTAATGGGAATAGGGTTATATTCAGCAATTCAGGCGACAGGTTTGAGCCACACTTTTTTTATAGTCGTCGCTGTGCTTGCGATATTTCTCGGATTGTTTAATCTTAAAGATTATTTATGGTACGGGAAATGGTTTGTCATGGAAGTTCCGTTAAGCTGGAGACCTAAGTTGCAATCTTTAATCAAAGGGATTACATCTGTTCCGGGAGCTTTTGCCGTAGGTTTTTTGGTAAGTTTATTTTTATTACCTTGCACTTCAGGACCTTACATAATTATTTTAGGACTATTAGCTCAGGCAGCTACAAAATCTTATGCATTGTTCTTATTAATAATTTATAATCTGATTTTTATCTTGCCGATGGTTCTCATTACTTTTGCGATTAGTTTTGGATTTACAACAACGGAAAAGGCAGAGAAGCTGAGGAAAAGAAAATTGAAGATATTACATTTAATCGCCGGGATAATTATCTTATGTTTAGGAATTGGAATGTTGATTGCTGTTTGGTTAGGGATGATTTGATGTTGAGGATAAGGAAAGTTCTCGACACGTAGTGTCTGAGAATTTAGAAGAATGACGATTGAGTTTGACGGAGGAGGACTGAACCCTTTAAGCCCTGTTATACGAAGCGAGGACGAAGTCCGAGAGTGCAACGTCCCTTTAGCGTTTGGGTATGGGTATCACCAATATTAACTGAGGAGTAGTAACTAATCGAAAGGTTTATATACTAGCTACTATTAATCCCTATTAAGATGAAAGAAAGATTAAAAGAATTGGTAAGAGAATTGTGGGTACCGGTAGTAGTTGGAGCAACGGTTGGGATTATAGCTGGCACAGGTATAGGTAATAAACAACGGTTCCCTATAAGGTATGAAGGCACAGTAAGACTTATAGAAGGAAGCACAGAAAGGAAAAAAGTGATTGATTTAACACCGAGAAGCGAATCTTATGGAAAAGAGATAGAATCAATAAAAGCAGAGTACGAATGCGAAATTGAGAAACATTATTCAAAGTAAACTCCTTCTTCTTAGCCCAAACCCAAATGTTGTATAACATAAGATTATCAATAATGAATTATAGATCACACCTTTATTAGAATGCTATCAATAGTTTATGTAACTTCAGTTCACTTTTATTTTAAAAATAATCTAAACAACAAAATTAAATACTCCAAAAAACCTACCCCAAATAAATCCCCGCCTTCCCCGGCTTCGCCTTCTTCGCCTTCCCCTCCGGGTCAAACTTCCCAGAATCGTTAACAGCAAAAACTTCAACCTTCTTTCCAACCGCCTTCCCAATCCTTCCGACGTCAACCCCCCCCAATTCAAACGGCATTACATAAAGATAAACAACCTTCCCGCCCCTAACTTTCCCAAGGACATACTTGACATCATCAATAATTTTCAAATTTAAATCAACTTCCCCTTCCTTCTTCTTAACCCTCAAGTCATCAACTTTTGGCCACTTGCTCACAGAAATAAAATCCTTATTACCAATTTTCTCCCAAAGCTCCTCAGCGATATGCGGACAAATCGGACTAAGCAATTTCAACGAAGTCTCAAAATCCTTCTTAGCAACTTCCTTCGGCTCACCTAATAAATCGAACAACTCTTTCAACTTAATAGTCGCCTTTCTATACTGGAAGCTTCCATAAAACTCTGTAACCTCTCCCACAACAGAATTTAATTTCAAAACAAAATCCTCCGAACTTTTTCCAAATTTCACATTATCAAAAATACTAAAAATTTTCCTAACAAATCTTAAGCTACCTTGAATCCCTTTATCTGACCAATCTCGAGGCTTATCCGGAGCCGCAAGCGACAATAAAAAATATCTCGCACTGTCCATCCCATATTTTTTAGAAACCTCGTCGGGATTAACAATATTCCCCTTCGATTTACTCATTTTTTCTCCATTAGGACCACAAAGCATACCTTGATTAAACAACGCTTTAAACGGTTCATCAAAATCCAAGAATTTCAAATCCCTGAGAACCTTAGTAAAAAATCTCGCATAAATCAAATGCATACACGCATGCTCCGCTCCACCGATATACTGATTAACGGGCAACCACTTTTCAATCCTTTTTTTATCAAACGGTTTTTTCCCATTCTTATTATCAGCATACCTCAAAAAATACCATGAAGAATCAAAGAAAGTATCCATAGTTTCAGTTTCCCTTTTACCTTCACCCCCGCATTTAGAACACTTAACATTAATCCAATCCTCATTCGTCGTCAAAGGATTACCCTTGCCAAACTTAACATTCTCTGGCAAAACCACTGGCAAATCTTTTTCGGGAACAGGAACAAGACCGCACTTCTCACAATGGATAATTGGAATCGGAGTCCCCCAGTATCGCTGTCGACTAAATCCCCAATCTCGCAACTTATAGTTAACAACATTTCTACCAATTTTCTTTTTAATCATCCAACTAGTAATCTTTTTCTTAGCTTCTTGATTCTCTAAATCACTAAATTTTTCAGAATTAATCAATTTTCCCTCCCCAGTCCACGCCCTTGTCTTAGTCATCTTCCCAGAAATAACCTGTTTAATTTCAATCCTATATTTCTTAGCAAATTCAAAATCTCTCTGGTCGTGAGCAGGAACTGCCATAACCATTCCAGAACCATAATCAGCGACGACAAAATTCCCTGCATAAACTGGAATCTTTTCACCATTCGCTGGATTGATTGCATAGCTCCCAGTGAAAACTCCCTTTTTATCTAACTCAGCCATTTCCTTTTCAGAAACCGAACCTAAATTTTTCAAAAACTTTTCAACTTCTTTTTTCTGTTCTTTCGTAACCAAATCCATAAATCTTTCATGCTGAGCTGAAACAACCATAAACGTCACACCGAAAATTGTGTCCGGTCTCGTCGTGAAAATAGGCCACTTAACTCCATCAATCTCAAAATCAATCTCAATCCCATGACTCTTCCCAATCCAATTTCTCTGCATCGCCTTAATCTTCTCTGGCCAATCAAGTCCTTCAAGTCCATCAAGAAGTTCGTCAGCATATTTCGTCGTCTTCAAATACCATTCATCTAGATGTCTAATCTCAATCTTAGATTTGCATCTCTCACAAATCCCACCTTGTGCTTGCTCATTCGAAATAACAGTATTACATGAAGGACACCAATTAACCGAAGCTTTCTTCCTATAAATTAATCCAGCCTCCAAAAACTTCAAAAAGAAATACTGATTCCATTTATAATACTCTGGAGACATCGTCGCTAATGTCTTCGTCCAATCATAACTAACCCCTAATTCTTTCATCTGTCGAATATAATTTTGAATAGCTCTCTCTGTAAATGGTTTAGGATTTTCCCCAGCCTTAATCGCCGCATTCTCTGCAGGAAGACCCAAAGCATCAAAACCCATAGGATACAAAACTTCAAAACCATCCATCCTCTTGAAACGTGCCATAACATCTCCTACAGTATAATTAAGTGCATGACCCATATGAAGTCCCGACGCTGATGGATACGGAAACATCTCTAAAATATAATACTTCTCTTTCTTAGAATTTTCATTAACCGCAAAAACCTTAGCCTTATCCCACTTGCCTTGCCACTTCTTTTCAATCTTTGCAAAATTAATTTCCATTGTAGAAAAACCTACCAATCAAACTTTTAAAACATTACTCTCACTCAAAAATTC
>JAYEHV010000048.1:0-7957 GCA_034716495.1 Nanobdellota archaeon | reverse complement strand
ACTCCAAATCATTTTTTACCGTCGGTATAACTGAAATCCAGACAATCGCCACACCAGCGACGGTGATTAAAATTATCAGAACGGTGGCGACGATGGTTGAGATGCCTTTTTGGTTCATGGTTCTTGTTAAAAAACAAACTATATAAATATTTATTTAATTATTCAGAATTTATAACGGAGGGCAATTCCGCTGAAAGTCTGGCCGTTGTTGTAAGGTACAAAATAAATATATTCCCCGTCAGAAGTAGAATACTTATATCCTTGCGTATTCAACCCATCAATATTCCTTGCGTCATATGCTGACCAGCTTGAGGATGACATAAAGTCTTCCTCAGTGTCGTATCTTAGAAATTTTGCGTGAAATATATTGTTAACCCCGCTATACGGAACAAAGTAGATATATTTACCATCAAACTCTGCGCCGACATATCCTCGTGTATCTAGCCCATCAGTAGATTCTGCGTCATATACTGACCAGCTTGAGGATGACTTGAAATCTCCTTGAGTATCATAACGTAAAACTAGGGCATGTTGTTTCTGTTTACTACTTCTGAAAGGCACAAAATATACATACCTACCATCAAACACCGCACCCTTATATCCCTTAGTATCCTTTCCCCCCGTATTTCCGGCATCATACGCAGACCAACTCTCTGCATCTTCAAAATTATTCCTCGTATCGTATCTTAGTACTCTTCCATGAAATTTATTCCCGTCATTAAATGGAACAAAATAAGTATATCTCCCATCAAAGGCCATACCATAAAATCCTTTCGTATCCAATCCGTCAGTCTTTTTAGCATCATAAACATCCCAACTTGATGATTGCTTAAAATCTCCTTCAGTATCTAATCGTAATATCCTACTATGTGCAAAAGGATCATATCCAAAAGGTGCAAAATAAACATACTTACCATCAAATATTTCTCCATCATAACCTATTCCACTTCCAACACTTTCTGCATCAAAGGCACTCCAACTTGAGCTAGAGGTAAATTCACCCTTAGTATCAAAACGCAATACTTTTGCATGTCTTTTTGTTGATTCTGTAAAGGGTGTGTAGTATACGTATCTTCCGTCAAAAATTGCCCCTGCATAACCTACTGTTGTCAGCCCATCAATCGAACTGGCATCATAACTTTCCCAACTATTCTTTGACTTGAAGTCTCCTTGGGTATCATATCTTAATACAATTCCATGGAAATCCTGTGTCCTGCAGGGTGCATAATAAATATAACGTCCATCATACGTTGCACCATAATACCCTTTGGTCTGCAGTCCACCTATCTTGCTCGCATCAAATGCTTCCCAGTTATCCGTGTCTTTAAAATATCTTGCGGAAGGAATAATATCTAGCTGAGAAGTTTCTTGGGTTAGCTCATTATTAATATCTTTATCTCTATCGAGTAAACCCTTATGAAATTTTGTTAGTCTATAATTAACTACGACTGCTGTAAGTAACAGCATAGATAAAATTATTAAAATAAGGACACGATTTACATGTTTCATACATATAACTTGAACTATAAAGATTATAAATGTTATGCTTATTCCAGGCTTTGTTTAATAAGTAGTCTCTGATTAAAACAATTCCTATAGAAACTGTTCCTTAGGTTGGCTTAAACGGCACTTTACATTTCTTCTTGCATTTTGCACATGTTGCATTATGCATTTCTATAGATTACTTTGTTCACTCAAAATACAAACTAGCTCCCAACACTCCTGGATGCTTCAACTTGCTCCACCGAATTGGAGTTTTCTTTGGAAAATAAAAATACCTCTCCGAATATTTCCTTATCATTCTTATAAACCCCTCCCCGCACTCGCTAACCCCTCCAGTCAAAATAACGACCTCCGGATCAAAACAATTAACAAGCGACGCAATCCCCTGCCCATAATACTTCGCAAATTCTTCCAAAATCTTATTCGCTCTTACATCTTTCATTCTCATCAACTCACTAAACAACTTCGGCTTCCCAAATACTTTCTTAGTCACACCTCTCAATCTCTTCGAAGCAACCAAACTCTCAAAGTCCTTACCATTATTCAAAATAATATGTCCAAGCTCTCCTCCATATTCTTCTCCTTGATAAAGCTTACCATCAATAATAATCCCTCCACCTATTCCCGTTCCAAGAGTCAAAATAATAAAATTTTTCTTCTTACATCCAAGTTTAGATTCAGCGAGAGCGACACAATCGGCATCATTTTTCACAACAACCTTAACCTTAAATTCATCTTTCAAAGCTTTCTTCAAATTATAATTTCTTATAGGTAAATTCGGCAAAAACTTTATAACACCATTTTTCAACACACCTGGAACCGCGACAGCAATACCTTTTACATCGGAAGACATACAATTCCCAACCAACTCAAAAATTTTCGCCTTAATCTCTATGGGAGTTTTAGGCGTTCTTTCTTTATGATACTTCAAAATTTTTCTATCCCTAATAAGAGTAACCCTTATATTTGTCCCACCCAAATCAATCGCTATAATTTTATCACCTCTAGAAATTTTCATAAGAATAAAAGACTTGGGATGTTTAAAAATCTGTCCATATCAAAACCCGCCCCTCTTCTGATATTTAGTATGCAACAATTTCTCCGCCCTCTTACTAAGTGGCTTCCCAAGATACTTCTCATAAATCTCCTTGACAATCGGATTCTCGTGAGACCTCCTCAACTTCTTTTTTGAATCCTGTTCATACAACGCCTTACTCCTCAATTTCAAAACATTCTCATCAAAATAAATCGGCTGACCTCCTCCTCCGATGCATCCTCCAGGACAAGCCATCATCTCAATAAAATGATACTTATTCTTCTCCTTTAACAATTCCCGAATATTCGCCCCACCATTTGCACAAGCATATTTTATCACCTTCCCCTTCAATTTTATAGACCCTGTTTTTATCCCTTTAAAATTCCTAAGGTTATCAAACTCAACTTTCTTAAGTTTCCTCCCTGTTGCAATCTCATAGCCAGTTCTCAAGGCTGCTTCCATCACTCCCCCAGCAGTTCCAAAAATATCTCCAGCCCCACTCGCAATTCCAAGAACAGGATCAAAATCTCTATCCTTAAGTTTAACGAAATCAATCTTCTTCTGTTTAACCAACCTCCCCAACTCTCTCGTCGTAAGAACATAATCCACCTCTGTATTCAACTCAGGACGAGTAGACTCAAACTTTTTCGCAACACAAGGCATGATACTCACGACAACAATATCTTTAGGATTTATCTTTGCTTTCTCTGCATAATACGTCTTAATGAGCATCCCCAACATTTCATGCGGACTCTTACACGTCGACATATTAGAAATCAATTCAGGATAAAAATGCTCCATCATAAGAATCCAACTTGGACAACATGTCGTGATCATTGGAAAAGGTCCTCCCTTCTTAATCCTTTTTAACAATTCTGCAGACTCTTCCATTATCGTAATATCAGCACCCAAATCCACATCAAATACCTTATCAAAACCACACCCTCTCAACGCTGTAACCATCTTCCCAGTAACCAACGTCCCAGCTTTCATATCAAAAAGTTCTCCTAACGCTGCCCTTATCGACGGTGCCGTCTGCGCAACAACATGTTTCTTAGGATCATTCAAAGCCTTAACAACTTCTTTCAAATGCGACCTCTCAGAAATTGCCCCCACAGGACAATTAATCAAACACTGCCCACACTTTATACACGCAACATCAGATAGATGCTTTTCACCATAAGGAGTCACATGTTCATTATGAGCCCGACTCGCAAAATCTATAGCCGAAATAGCTTGTATTTTTTCACAAACTTGGACACATCGTCCACAATTGATACATTTATTATTATCCCTAACAAGCGCCGCACCAAGTTCTGGAAGATAATTTTTAATCGATTTGAATCTCTCGTTACCTAGACCAACCTGTTCATAAATTTCTCTAGCTTCAAAATCATCAGACAATCCACCAATATCAACACCAGGATTCATCAACTCCATATTCCTCCTCCTAGCTTTCAAAATCTTTTTAGAGGAAGTAATAATTTTAGAATTCTCTCTTGCTTTAGTAGAACAAGCAGTTACTAACTTCCTATCAAGTTCAACTAAACATAATCTACATCTTGCTTCGGGAAATAAATTTTTATGATAACATAAGGTAGGAATTTTTATATTTCGTTTCTGACATATTTCTAAAATTGTTTCCCCTTCATCAACTTCTAATTTTTCCCCATCAAGAATAATTTTCATTTTATGCACTCCATATAATCTTTCTTGAAATGTTTAAGGCTAGTTAGTATATGATTCCCACAAGACTGTCCAAGTCCACATAAACTCGTTTCCTGAATATGCTCTGCGAATTCCTTTAGCAATTTTAAATCACTTTTATCTGCTTTCTTACTTTTTATTTTCTTTAATAAATTCACCAATCTTATTGTACCTTCCCTACAAGGAGTACACTTTCCACAGGATTCATAAGTATAAAATTTCGCGATACTCAAACATATATCGACGATATTATGTCTCTCTCCTATAAAGATTATGCTGAACGCACCATGCTGACAATTACCTTTACAAATACTATCTTGAGATACAGAAAAATTTTTATCGACAGGCATAATTCCCCCAAAACATCCGAAAGACATCGCTTTTAGTTTCCCCTTAGGTTTAACAATATCTAAAATCGTCGACATCTTAACACCCAACTCCCATTCATAAACTCCGGGATGGCTAACATCTCCAGAAATTGAAAACAATCTATAATCTGGATTCCAATCATCATAAACCAAAGCCTGAGGAACACAAGTTAATGTCTCTACATTATTTATAACCGTCGGTTTACCCCATAGCCCTTCGATAGTTGGTCGAGGAGGTTTATACATTGCGTTGCCACGATTACCCATTATTGACTGTATAATTGCTGTTTCTTCCCCACAAATATACGCCCCAGCCCCCCTAACAATTTCAATAGAAACTTTCATCTTTGATTTCTTTAACATCTCTTTTACTTTTTTCTCAAGTTCTTCTCTTAAATAATCATATTCTCCTCGAAGATAAATAAAACATCTCTTAGCTTTCAAAACATAAGCCGCAATTAACAGCCCCTCAATCATCGTCTCAGGATTATTTTTTAAAATAAACTTATCCTTAAAAGTCCCAGGCTCACCTTCATCAGCATTACATATCACATATCTTTCTTTAACTCCAATATTAAGTGCTATTCCCCATTTTTTTGCAACAGAAAAATTTGCACCTCCATGACCCCCCAAATTCTTATTCAACAAAATCTCAAGAACTTTCTTTCTCCTAATTTTTTTAGCTAATCTCAACCCTTCTAATTTCGTCTCTCTAAGTATTTGCATTTTTTCTCAACTCTCCCAAAATTTCTTTGACCCTCTTAACTGTTAATTTTGTATGGGGTTTTCCATTAATCAGCATCGCTGGAGCTTCATCACAACATCCTATACATGAAGTTTTATAGACAGAAAATAATTTATCCTTAGTTGTCTCTCCAATCTCAACTTTTAATTCCTTTTCTAAAAAATTTTCTATATTCCTACTCTTATTCAAAACACAGCCAGGGGACCCGCACAGCTCTATAACATATTTTCCTTGTTTTTTAGTCTTTAGCATTGTATAAAATGTAGCTACACTATACAGTTTAGATATAGGAATAGTATACTTCTTACTAATCTCCTTTAAACTTTTTTCAGAAAGATACCCTTCCTTATCTTGTACTTCCTGTAAGATATTTAAGAGAATTTTAGCCTTCATCCTTTCACCAACTCTCGCAACTTTTTCTCAGGATTTTTAACATTACAAATCGCAGAACTAACTGCGATTCCAGAAGCCCCAAGTTTCATTGCAATTTTCATATCTTCAAAAGAATGAATCCCTGCACCGACGAGAAATTTCATTTTCAACTTCCTTTTAATCTCAGAAATTAATTCTGGTTTAGATTCTGAAACAGAAACCTTTCCTCCTACAAGTTCTGGAGGCTCTATCACTAAATAATTAGGTTTCAACTTTTCAATTTTCAAAGCTTCCTTCAACGAAGAAGCAAAAACCACACTATTCAATCCAACTGCATTACATCTTTTGATTGTTTTTTTCAAAATATCAAACCTTAGTTTATGTTCAGAATGATTCAAGAAACTCCCTACAGCCTTATCTGATTTTACAGCCTCCGGAAGAACAAATCCTGTTGCCCGCCCCTTTTCTAAATAATCAACATGCTGACTATAAACTTTTAATTTAGTCTTTTTAACAATTTCATAGATATCACTTGCTTGAACTCCGACGAGAATATTTTTATCAACTATTTCAATTTTCTTAGCTAAGTTAACCGCATTCTTACCCTGCTTATAAGTTTTAAAATTAACTATAATAATCGGCTTCATTTTGAATCACCTTTTCTCAATAAGATATATTCGGCATGGCTCCAACCAAGAGGATTTGCCCAATAAACCATTTTTCTAGCCCTAAAATTCTTAACAGATCTCTCAGCTTTTTTCATTTCATTTATAATTCTCGAATTGAATTCTATTTCATGAGATCGCCAATCATCATATTCTTCTTTTGTTGCAATATGTTCCGGTAAGAATCCATCCGAGAAAAAAGAAACCTCTCTTAGCCATTTAACACATTCATCATAGCCTTTTCTATTCTTAACTTTCTTATAAAATTTGGCAACTATTGCAGTAAGAGCACACCAACTCCCTGAACCTCCAGTATACCAATGCCAATCATCACAAACTTCAAATTTTCTGAACCTCCTAAATCCCCCAATTTCACAATCCCATATATGCTTCCGTAAATAAGCCAAAGTATTTCTCAAAATCTTATCATCATTAACGACACCAAAATAAAAAGGTGCTAACTGAGAAATATCTGGGGTATCTGGAAATCTCCTATTTTTAATATAAATTTTAAGTTTTTTATCAAACAATCTTTTCTCAATATTCTTTTTTATTTTCTCAGCCTTTCCACCCCACTTCTTACTTTCTTTTTTATGATTCAAGATCTCAGCAATCTTCGCAGCATCTTTCAATCCCCTATAACAAGCACAATTCACCCAGAGATCGTACCCCTTCTCAAGTTTTTTATATTCGTGAATACTCGAATTAGTCTCAACTAACCCAAATTTTGAATAAGAAAATATTAGCTTAACAACTAGTTCTACTGTGGTCCACATATTTTCGATAAAAGTCTCTTCTTTATTATGTAAATAAGTATCGTATATTCCATGTAACAACAATCCTTCATTATCATTTTGCACTCTCCTTGTTACTGAAGGCAATCCTGAAGAAGTATACCTCTGGAAAACCTCCTTGTAGTTTTCTATTTTAACTGCCTTCTTCATAAAATAATAAAACTTTTCAGAGGCACCAACCATCCCTATACGATTTAATGCTTTGCTAATAATAACACTATCTCTCGTATAGATGTAAGGATAAGCTGCATCTTTTGGAGTTGCAAGTATACCTCCATTTTTTAACTGCAAAGATTTAACAACTTCCTCACTTCTTTTTAATAAATCTACTTTCCTCTTTGACTTTTTAGAATTTGAAACCATAATCATGCCCCGCATTTTTGCTATAAATTGTAAAAACTTCCAAACGATTTTTCCCAGTGTTGATAAGTCTATGCCCAGACCTCTTAGGGATAAAATAAATTTTACCTTTTTTCATATTTATTTTTCGAACTTTATTTTTTTCTTTAATCAAAAGCTTTCCAACACCTGAAATCAAAACATAAATTTCTTCAATAGGATTCTTGTGTCTATGCCCCTTAGTCATAAAGTATTCTTTTCCAATCTTTCCAGACTCGATAACAGTTAGACCTGTTTCAAAACTCTCAAAATCCTTAATATAAACACTATAGATCAAAGGATTTCCTTTAATTTCAGATTTAAATCTTTCTTTCATATCCCCATACTTTCTTACAGTCTTCTTATCATATACTTTCTTCAAATTTTTA
>JAYEHV010000047.1:0-8189 GCA_034716495.1 Nanobdellota archaeon | reverse complement strand
TTGTCGTCTATGTTTGCAAAAAATGATTCCTCTTCCTCGATATTTACGGAAACTGCCTGGTCATAATTTTCTCCGTCAACGACAGTATTAACTTTAAGTGTTTGGAATCCACCCTTTGTTGGAATTAATTTTATTAAAACGGTTGCAGTATCATCTTCATCGATTGAAGGTGATTGCGGTTCAATACTTACAAGTTCTGCCCAATTTTCAAATCCAGATGCGGAAATTATAAAGTTGTTATCGTCGCCGTTATTTGTAACTGATACTGTAATTATTAACTCTTCTCCAACTTTTGCGTCAGAATCTAGAGATGCGGATATTGATGGTGCTGGTTCTCTGCAAGATAAAATTTCTAATAAGACTGAGAAATCGTCTCCTTCCTCTTCTGAACTTTCTCCATATGCAACGAGTTCATCAAGTTCGTCTTCGTCTTCGTCGTAATCATAGTAGGTGTAAATATCCAATTCATATGTTGATTTTTCAAGTTCTTCTGGAATAGTAATGAAGAATACAACTTCCTTTCCTTTCTTATCTCGAAGATTATCTATAACTTTTTTTTCGTAAATTCCTAATTTTGAGTTTTCTAAAGTTACTAAAACCTTTTCTTCGTCGTCGTCTCCAATATTATATACCATAAACTTTACTTCTACATTCTTATCGCCGCACGAAGCTAAGATGTTGTCCAAATCGTCTTTGACAATTACTGTTGCATCTTCGCTAGAGGTAATATCAAACTCAAAATATGTTTCATCATCGTTATTAAAATCCTCAGATACTGAGGTGCATTCTAAGTCTTCGTTCTTTTCATCATAAGCTCGGACATAGATTCTGTATGTTCCTTCATCTAAATCAATTGGAACTTCATCAATCTTGAAAACTGCAATTTCTTCGTCGTCATCTTTGATTCTTCCCAAATCTATTTCATCATCGTCTAAGTTTATTTTTCTTCTTGATATTTCATTATCATCTTCATCTTTAATCATTAGCTCTACAAGAACATCATTAATGTTATCATCTCCAGTATTTTCAACTGCAACTTCAATTATTATATTATCTAAGTATTCCCATTCGTCATCATCACCTTTTCCATAATTGTCTATTTCGAAGGATGTGATTTCTAGATGACCTTTTTCTCCATTGAAATCGTCGCAGTATTTGTAATCGCTTGTAGTTGGATATGTGCACGAACCATCATCCTCTGTTGCGTTTGGATTGTAGTTGTTTGCGTTGGAATCTGTGCAACCTTCTATTTCAGAGGTTTCATTAGTTTCATTATAATATGTTAAACTAATTGATTTATCAACACTAAATAATTTTTGAGAATTGTTTGATGCGTTGTAAATATCTGCATAAACTCCTCTACTTCCTAATGATTCTGGGATTGTAAAAGTTCCTACAAACTCTCCACTTGTTCCGTTAACAACATTCTTCCCCCCTGTCCAAGAATCCCAATTTGTTTGTCTAAAACTAACATAAAAAGTTGTATCGTTTAGATTTTCTATTGTTGCGACAATTGAATAAACTTCGCCTTCAGAAACATTGGATATAGATGTCTGGTTTAATGTAATTGTAACGTTATTCTCAGATACATTAGCACTAACAACTCCTAAACTCATCAGTAAAACTGTAAGAATTCCCAAAAATGCGTAGGATTTTTGTATCATGTTGTAATTTTTGAGTTACGATGATTTATAAAGATTTCTATGATTGAGTATGTATGATAAGGTTTATAAATTTGGGAATCATCAAGATTTTATGGTGAGGTCACAGGAAAATTTAGTCGGAGCATACTCGTTTTTGATAGGTGTTGTTCTAGCTATTATCATTGGTTTATTTAATAAGTCGCTTGAGTCGGCAGGGGTGTTGTTCTATTCGACATTGGTTATTGTTGGTTTGATTGTTGGTTTTATGAATGTGGGTGATAAAAATTCTAGTACGTTTTTGATGGCGAGTCTTTCCTTGGTTATTGTGGGGGCATTAGGGGCTGAGCCTTTGAAATATATTGCCTTAGATAATTATGTTGTTACTTCGTTAAGAAATGTGCTCTGTTCGTTGTTAGTTATGTTTGTGCCTACTACGATTATTGTTGCACTGAAAACTGTTTTTTCGATGGCGAAGATTTAGTTTAGGAATTCTAATATGTCTGATAAGTTAATTATTTTTGAATCGTCTCTAGCGAGACCATAGCAAGCCGTGTTCACCCAGATTTCGATTTGCGGAAAGTTCTCGAATTCAAGGGTATCTATATTATCTGCCTCGAAAACATAGACATTTTTGTTGAGTTTTTTTATTTTATCTTTAGTTAAGAATATTGATTTTGTGTGTTGCCCTTGTTTTACTGAGAGTATAAGTCCTATATTATTTGCTGCGAGGAATTTGAATTTTTTTATTTGAATTTTTTTATTATATGCTTCAATTTCTTTTTGTTCAATTTTCTCAAGAGTTTTTGTTGTAAAGATATAAATTTCTTTT
The DNA here is from genome assembly GCA_034716495.1 of Nanobdellota archaeon. Taxonomy (GTDB): domain Archaea; phylum Nanobdellota; class Nanobdellia; order Pacearchaeales; family GW2011-AR1; genus JAGVXH01. The sequence goes on along the minus strand of JAYEHV010000047.1, from coordinate 5,717 downwards.
TGTAGTTGGATTGCATTGTTTATTGCATGGAATTTTCCGTCGGTAATTAAGAGTAATGTATCTGTAGATTTGTCAAATGCCGAAGAATTGCAACCAAGAATATGGCCTTTGTGGTACGCACCTTTTTTTATTATGACCTTTTTTCCTTTTGATTCTAAATAGGATTTTATTTTTGGAATTAGTCCTATATATTGAATAGTGGCTGTTAGTGAAATTGTTTTACCTTTAATGCCATCTAATAATTTTATATTTATATCTGAATCTTTAAACTTCCGTTTAGATTCTATAAACATTACCCTCACTGATTTAGAGTTATTATTGGTGGGGGCATTCAATATTTCCATATATAATTTAAAGAAGAGAAGTTTTTAAAATCTTAGAATCGTTCGATTTCGCTGGACTTTGGAACCTTGACAGGGTCTGCAGTGCCTTTTTGAATTTCGAAAACTTTTGATGGTGTTGCTATAATAGTATCCTCTCCGAATCCTGCAATCTTTCCCTCGAGTGCTTCGACAGTTTTTTTAATCTTCGAGATTGCTCGTTTCAACTCTATAACATCTTTGGACTTTAAGGTTTTAATATTTATCACAGCAATAGTGTAACCTTCTCTAAGAGCGTTTAGAATTGGATTGATGTCCTCATAAGTATTTAAAATAAATGTCTTGACGAATATTTTCGAATCAGATTTCTCTTTTTCCAAATCTATCTCGATGAAATCTGAGGAAGATTCTCCATCTTTTTCAAACATTTTTTTAAACCTATTGAATACCATACTATGTTTTCATAAAATCAGTATTTAAATATTTATGTGGTTGAGAAAATAATTTAGATTATCCTTGAATCTTTTTCATAACTTCTTCACGGATAGATTCTATCTTTTCTGAGAATTGTTTTTCTTGATTATCTATAGATTTCATTCTAAGGTCTATTAATTCTTTTTTCTTTTTCATATCCTTAAGAATTTCTTCTTTTGTACTTTTGATTATAACTTGGTTTCCGATAATTCTAGAAAGTTCTCCTTCAGTTTTTTCGACTTCAGTGATAATATAATCTGTTTCGTTCGATTCCATAGAAAATGCGTTTTTTTGCATGAGAAGTTGTTGAAAACTCTGCTCCATCATTTGAAGCTCTTGTATTTTCTTCTGCGTTTCCTCATCTAGGTTTGCTAAAGGATTCCCTGACTGTTTTTGTTCTTCGTTTGCCATTTAATCTGATGTAACGGTCTTCATTTTAGTTCGTGGCTTGTAAAAAATTCTCGCACCACATTTTGGACAGAGAAATCTCTTATTTAAATCATCTGATTTTATTTTCGCACCGCATGAAAAACATTTGTATGTACTCATTTTATTTTTTATTTTTTGAGGTTTTTAATCCTTTAGGTGGAAGACTCCTCCTGCAAATTTCTTTCCACATTTTGAACAGAGCCATATCGCCTTTGCCTGTCTCTTCGCTCGACCTTTACAAAAAGGGCATTCTTGATTCTTTCGCTGTTTGGCTTCTACAGCTATCAATTTCTTTTTTACCTTTCCATATCCTGCGCCGAATCTTCCCGCGCTTCCAATTTTTTTCCTTTTTACTGCCATTTTCTAATTATTTTAAGTTGAATGGGGCTGCCCTGCTCGCAATTTGCATCTCGAAACATTATTTTTAACTTTTGTGTTTCTCGAAGCGAATTGCTCGGACTTTGAACTTCAAACGGGTTTTATGGGGCTGCCCGGATTTGAACCGGGGTCGTGAAGTCCCAAACCTCAAATCATACCAGGCTAGACCACAGCCCCATGAATGTGAGGGGTTTTGATGATTAATAAAGTTATTCTTTCTTCTCTTCTACTTTTGATTCTCCAGCTTTCGCAGCTTCTTCTGCTGCTCGAACGGCTTCTTGCTCTTCAGCTATTTGTGCGAAGAAAGTATCTAGTTCTTTTCTCTTTTCTGGATCGACATTAATTTTTTTTGCTTCAATTTCTTCTTTATATTTTCCTTCAGCAATCTCTTCTAAAATTTCTTTAGGTTGTTTACTTTCAATTAAAACTCCCAACGCCTGACAAGTTCCTATGATTGATTTTACTGTTGCTATGAAATCATTTGAAAGCATATGACTGTGTTTTGATTTTGCTAGGGCAATAACTTGTTCAATTGCAAAATTTCCTACTTTTTGTTTCATTCTAGCCCCTGAAGCCTTTTCTATTTTTAATTCCTTTTTTATTAATTCAGAGGTTGGGGGAGATAAAACTTTTATAGAAAACTCTTTTGTTTTTGGATTTACAGTTAGATGAACGGGGACTGTAACTCCTTTAAATTCTGATGTTGCGTCGTTCACGTCAGAAATTACTTGTCCCATATTGATTCCCATAGGACCTAATTGCTGAGCTACTGCAGGACCTGGAGTCATTTTTCCACCTTCAACAAGTAATTTAATTAGTGCCATTTTCTTTTTTTGAATAGTTCCTTTAAAAAACTATTGAAGAACTTACTCTTCTTCTAACTCCTCCCTTCTTATTACTCGGATATTATCTAATTTTACTGTAACAGGGATTGGAACTACTGCACTAAGGAGGGATACGACACATTCCCCTTTCCCTTTATCGATTCTAACAACTTTCGCTTTTTCTTTTTTGAATGGCTCGGAAATAATTTCTATGATGTCATTTTTTTCAATTTTAACATCTGCTGCGATTGGCTCGAGCATTTGTTGTATTTCTTCATAGGTTACTGTTTTTCCAATAATTCCTTTTACATAAGGTAAATTAAAAACTGCTTCTTCTGCATGTTCTCTGTCGGGAGATTCTAAAAATACGTAACCCCTAAGTCCGTGCGGTCTTGTTAACGCATAAATTCCTATTTTCTTTTTCTTTACCTTATCTGCAATCATTTCTAATGCTTTATCTTCTTTGTTTGTTGTAACTTTCACTACAAATATAAGTGATTCAAACTCTCGTTTCGGTTTTTCAACTTCGGGTTGTTCTTTTTGTTTTTCAAGGTGATTATCTGAATCAGGAATGTTTTCATTAGTTGATTCTTCTGCAGATTCTTCATTTAAATCTCCTAACTGTTTTTTTGCCCCTTTTATTTTTGGTACAAAAAGATCTTCGGTAGTGTTGCTACTATCATCTTCTAAATAGTCAAATTCGTCATCGTATCCTGTTGCCATGATTTGTTCCAACTAATTCTTAAAAATATAAGAATTAGATAATTGTAGTAGAAAATTTTGGTTTTTAAATATTTTGGTATTAAAACATCATTTTCATCACTATCGAAATTACAAAACCTATTGCCCCAATAATTAAAATTCCTATTGCTGAGACTTTTGAGATAGTTTTGAATTCTTCCATACTTGGCTTCTTTAAAAGTTTGCATACTCGAAGATATTTATGGTATTCTGAAGAAAGTTTTCTTAGGAATTTATGGGCCATATTGACTTGGGGAAAGGAATGTTTTTAAGTTTATTCATTAAAAAATTCTATTCCTAGTTCATCTTCAATATCTCTTCTTCGAGCTACTTCGATAGGGAGTTTCTCGCCCGTGATTTGAGGAGATTTGACCCCTGTAATGACGACCATAACTTTTATGGACTTCTCTAAATCCTTAGAGATTTGTGCACCTGAGATTAATTTTGCATCTGGTGAGAGTTGTTCGCCAATTTTTTGGATTACCTGTTTGTATTCCTCTAATGATAAATCTGTTCCTCCGATGACGTTTACTAGTGCTCCTTTTGCGTTTTTAATGTCTACATCTAAGAGAGGATTATTTAATGCCTTGTCTACAGCTTCCATTGCTCTGTCGCTTGAGTCTGATTCGCCCATCCCTATTAATGAGACGCCTCCATTAGCCATAATTGCTTTGATATCTGCGAAGTCTAGGTTTACTAATCCGGAACTTGTTACTAACTCTGTGATTCCCTTTACTGCATTTGTTAAAATTTCGTCGGCAACCTTGAATGCTGTTGGAAGTGGTAAGTCTGGGGCGAGGTCGAGTAATTTATCATTAGGGATTACAATTAATGTATCTGCTATTCCCTCTATTCTTTCAAGACCTTCCATTGCGTTCTCGATTCGTTTAGCCCCTTCAACTGTGAAGGGTAGTGTGACTACTCCGATTACTAAAGCACCTTGTTTCTTTGCAGTTTCGGCTATAACTGGGGCTGCTCCTGTTCCAGTTCCTCCTCCCATTCCACAAGTTACAAAAACTAAATCTGCGTTTGCCAGTTTCTTTTTAATTTCCTGTTGTTGTTCTTTTGCAGCTTCTGCACCTATCCTAGGGTTTGAGCCTGCTCCAAGACCTTTAGAAAGTTCTCGTCCAATTAGTATTTTTTGGTCAGAGTTAGCATAAAGTAAATCCTGTGCGTCCGTATTTATGGCTATAATTTCTCCACCTTTGATTCCGATTTCTTTCATCCGAGAAGTAGTATTTCCTCCTGCACCACCCACACCTACAACTTTTATCCTAGCTGATTGTTTATTTAGAATTTCTTCTAGTTCTTGGTCTATCTCCGAATTTGCATTATATTTGGGAGTAGATTGCACTATGGAAATGTCATCTCTTTGTAATATATCATCCATGATTTTGAAAACAAATTTAGGTTTATAATAATTTGTAGGGTGAGGTAGATAGTTTTTTATATAAGGTTTATAGTTAGATTTTATGAGGAGAAAGGTGAAGAGTTTTGGATTATTTCTTTTCAACAACCTTGCTTTCAACCTTTAACCCCAAAATCTCTTCGAACTTTGGAGCAAACATTTTTACAAAAGGCTCCATTTGTTTTTCAACCTTAAACGTAATCACTTCGCCTTCCTTATCAAACTCAAATTTCTTCCTAAACAAAAATTCCTGCAACGCATCAATCTTCTCTTTCTCATCAGTCACAGTTTTCCTTATCTTATATTTGTAAGTTACTTTCTTTCCAGCTAGGGGATTGTTAAAGTCAACCAAAGTTCTTCCTCGGTCACTTGATAAAATTTTGACTAGTTGTCCATCAAGCGAAAGTTGCATACCTCTTTGGGGGTCGATTTTTTGCTCATGGAATAATCTCGTTGGAATCATTCTGACCATTTGAGGATTCCGTTTTCCAAATGCATCTTCGGGATTGAGGTCTAAGGTATAAGATTTTTCTATTTCTTTTCCTTCTAGGTCTTCATCAAGACCTTTTGGCAACATTTTATGCCCAACTGAAAGAACAAAAGGCTTCATATTTTTAACATCTAATCCAGCCTTCTCAGCATCTGCTTTTATGTTCGTATCGAAGATTTCATCTGTATCGATAATTCCTCCAGTAAATTCAACTTCGATAAAATCATTTTTTTTAACGGCCATATTGGTTTGGAGAAATAGAGGTTTTTAAGTTTTGGGTGTTGATTAAAAACTGGAGTTTTTACCTTAGAGGTATCCTTGATGAGATAAATTTATTGTGCAAAGTTTTATAAATGATTTTTTTTTCTGGCTTATATGATAAATAAATTTTTGATTGAAGGGTTTTTTGAATTATGCAATGGCAAGGCCCTTGCTGAGAAAAAATCTGGAAACAAATCAGGAGATTTTTTCTAATGATAAATAAATTTTTGATTGAAGGGTTTTTTGAATTATGCAATGACAGAGTCCTTGCTGAGAAAAAATCTGGAAACAAATCAGGAGATTTTTTCTAATGATAAATAAATTTTTGATTGAAGGGTTTTTTGAATTATGCAATGACAGAGTCCTTGCTGAGAAAAAATCTGGAAACAAAT
>JAYEHV010000046.1:0-2021 GCA_034716495.1 Nanobdellota archaeon | reverse complement strand
CAATAGAACTCCTAATAGGTAAAACCCAGTAGCTACCTTCTTTTGTTGGTTCTATGTTAAATTCCAATCCTTTCAAGTCAGAAATAAATAACTTAGTTTCATCATAATTTTTTCCAGAAATATCTAAATAAAAAGTTTTAGCAAATGGAACAACCTCTCCATCCCAATTATAGCTAACATCTTTCATAGAAGTTTTAACTTGATAATCATTCATATTAAAGAAAAGGATAGCCTCAGAATATTTTTCATAATTTTCTTCCTCATAAAAATCTCCAAAGACTTTTGAAACAATGTCTACATCGATATCTGAAAGTTCAGGATAATAAGAAATCTTTCCACTAGAACTTTGTATAACTGCAGAAGGGAGATCGATATCGCTAGTATAAGGAATAACCTTGCTATAATTTCCAGTTATCTTCGCTGTATCGTATTTCTCTTTCAATAATTCAATTTGCAAGGATACATTTGCCCAATTTAAATCTTCTTTAACCTTTTCTCTAATAAAAGAATCTAAATCCAAAATTTGCGTTTCCAAGTTTTCTTTTTTATAATTTAATTCCAAAAGAATCTTTTCAATTGTCTCTTTTGGAGACTGAACCTCAATTAAAAATTCCTTAGAGAAAAATGCATCCCCTGCATCAACCATAAGAACCAAGGTGTAATTTCCTTCTTCCTCAAAAGTCACCGTTTTTTTATTAGAAAAAGTTTCAAATCTTTTTCCGTCAACTCCAAAATCCCATAAATAACTTGTAACATTCAATTCGGAAAGAAATTCGGCCTCGAACGTAACAGCAAATCCTGCAGCAACAATCGTGGGGTTCAGAATTATAGATGCATTTTTTATCTCTAGTTCCTCTTCAAACAATTCTTCACCATCTAAATTAAGAGAATAATCAAATTCTCCAAATTCATCAGATAGATTAAACAAACCATTTAATGAAAGCCATAGCATATCTGAACTAACTTTTGCAGGAGTCGTATTCAATTCATGGAATTCATTAGAGCTAGTTCCAGGAAAATTAGTTTTATCATAACTTATTGAAAAATCTTTTAGAGTAATTGTCTGTGCAACGTTTGAAATAATTCTTATTGGGACATAGCAACCAGATTCGCAATTCATTGAACCATATTTTTCAACAAGATATTCTTCAGCTAAAAACGAGGAATATTTTCCAGGACCTAATTGGTTTGAAATAACAACCTCTCCTGGTGCGTTATATTTTTGACCTCTTGCAAATAAATAATAATTAGCGCTTGCATTTTTTACCGGGCTACCATAAAATCCACATTCCTCTTCGGCATCATAGCCTTTTGTCCTGTAATCTCCGTCATTATTTGTAGCAGAAGTACAAACATAATAATCTTCCGATTCAATAACAGCATAATCAATTAAACAAGAAACTTCAGATCCAACAGAAGTCATTCCAGATTTTTCAATTTCACATTCATCTATCTTGTCTCCTTCTAAATCATAAAGAGACATTTTGATAGAGCTAGTTCCGGGAGTTTTTTCTTTTAACCACACACCCAATTCAACTTTTGGAGTTTCAGGAACCTCTATTTTTTGACAAAACGGTACAACGTTTATTTTGGTCTCTTCCCCTCCCTGAGAGATGTTATAACAACCCGTATTTTTATTGTCACAAGAGATAGGCAAAGAGTTTGTATTTGAGTAGTCAAACACTCCATCATCTAGGAAATCGACTCTAAACTGGCTAGAACACGCAGCAGGAGCATTGCTCTGGACGGTGTAGTCAAGACTATTTATGTCCTCAATATTTCCCTTAAATTCCAACCCTATAACTAATTCATCCTCTGCCAAGAGGACATAACTATCTGTTGTTTTCTTTTCTAGAGATTCATAAGACGAACCACAATCTAAAACATCGCAGGAATAATTAAAAAGATAATTAGAACTGGTATTTAACACATCTTTTAATTCAACAGAATTTCCCTCACTATCTGTAAATAAGGAATTAATCGGGTGGTTAGTGAAACTAATATTTAACTCTCCTATTAAG
>JAYEHV010000045.1:0-9041 GCA_034716495.1 Nanobdellota archaeon | reverse complement strand
CCTTTCTTCAACCCATCAAGATAATCTTCAGAAACATCTTTTTCCTTCGAAAAACTCTTATCAATCAAATCACTTTTAGACTTAAACCCTTGCAAAAAAAACTTCCTCGGCTTCTTCCTACAGACCTCATTCAACCACCGACCAATAGCTTTCATCTCAGAAACATCATGAAATCTTCTTACGACCGTCGTCCGAAATTCATAGTTTCCAAGATTAGAAATCAATCCAATAGACTCCTCAATTTTTTCAATGTCTACTTTAACACCTGCAACTTTAGAATAATTTTCCCTCGAAGCCTTAACATCCATAGCAACAGCATCAATCAAATCCTCCTCAATTAATTGTTTCAACTTCTCTGGAAAACTTCCATTAGTATCAACCTTCACCTTATACCCTAAATTTTTAATCTTTCTCACAAAATCCAAATCCAAACTCATCAAAGGCTCACCACCAGAAATACAAACTGCGTCAAGCTTTCCCTTTCGTCTATTTAAAAAATCTAAAATCTTTTTTTCAGAAAAATCTTCTTCAAACTTCTGAATAACTAACTCAGGATTATGACAAAACCCGCAACGAAAGTTACATCCAAATAAAAAGATAGTGCAAGCTACCTCTCCAGGATAATCTATCAAGGTCGTCTTTTGTAAACCTGCGATTTTCATAAACTCTCTTTAGTAAACAATTTTCTATCGTTGAACTCTTCAATCTTTCCTTCATTCCATTGAGAAATCGGTCTCAAATAACCAACAATCCTGCTCCAAACTTCACACCTTGTCCGTCCCATATATATCCCCTCCTAAATTTACTTGAGAATTCAACAAAGGTTTTTCTAACTTTACAGAAATCATATCACCCCCAACTTCAGGAGACATAACAAGAGGAGTTCCATCAATAGGGGACACATTCGAAATCTCCGCAACTTCAATGTCATCTTCTACAACTTCATCAGAAACAGAAACAGGATTAGCCTCTGCCTCCGCAATTTCCTCATCACACTTCGGACAATATTCGTGCTCTCCCACAATATACCCATGAACAGGGCAAACAGAAAACGTTGGAGTAATTGTAAAATAAGGTAAATGATAACCATGCGCAATTTTCTTCACCATCACCTTAACAGCTTCCTTATCCAATTTCTCACCGATAAAAGTATGGAAAACTGTACCTCCTGTATACTTACATTGCAACTCGTCCTGCAAATCTAAAGCTTCAAAAACATCGTCAGTAAAATTCACGGGCAACTGCGACGAATTCGTATAATACGGCTTTGCCCCTTTCTGATAAACCTCTTCGTTTGCAACAACAATTCTACCAAATCTTTTCTTATCCATTCTAGCAAAACGATAAGTCGTCCCTTCCGCAGGAGTTGCCTCTAAATTATAAATATTCCCCGTTTCTTCCTGATACTCCGCCAACTTATCTCTCATAAAATCCATGACCTTAATTGCAAACTCATGACCTTTTTCTGTAGTAATATTTTCACCAGGCATAAAATTCATAATAGATTCATTCATCCCAAGCAATCCTATCGTCGCAAAATGATTCTTCCAATACTGTCCAAATCTCTGATGCACCTGTCTCAAATAAAACTTCGAATAAGGATAAAGCCCAACATCAGTAAATCTCTCGATAGTCTTCCTTTTTATTTCAAGACTTTCCTTAGCTAACTCCATCAACCTGCCAAGTCTAGCCAAAAAATCATCTTCACTCGTCGACACATAACCCAATCTTGCCATATTAACTGTGACAACTCCAATCGAACCTGTTTGCGGATTAGCACCAAACAAACCTCCCCCTCTTTTCCTCAACTCTTTTTGGTCTAAACGCAAACGACAACACATACTTCTCGCATCTTCAGGTTTCATATCTGAATTAACAAAATTAGAAAAGTAGGGAATCCCATACTTCGCAGTCATCTCCCAAATTAAATCATAATCAGAATTATCCCAATCAAAATCCTTAGTGATATTATAGGTTGGAATTGGAAAAGTAAAAACCCTCCCCGAAGCATCACCACCAAGCATACACTCTGCAAAAGCCCGATTAATCATTTTCATCTCTACTTTAAATTCCTTATAAGTTTCCATCTGGGGCTGACCTCCGATAAGCACGTGCTCATCAGCCATATAAGAAGGAACTTTCAAATCCATCGTAAGATTTGTAAATGGAGTTTGGAAACCAACCCTCGTCGGAACAGCCATATTAAATAAAAATTCCTGCATCCCTTGCTTAACCGCCTTATAACTTAATTTATCATATCTAACAAACGGAGCTAGTAAGGTATCAAAATTGGAGAATGCTTGAGCCCCGGCTGTCTCACCTTGAAGAGTATAGAAAAAATTAACTATCTGACCTAACGCTGTTCGAAAATGTTTTGCAGGTCCAGCCTCAACCTTTCCCTTAACACCCTTAAACCCCACCGTCAACAAATCCTTCAAATCCCACCCCACACAATTTCCTGAAACAACAATTTTTCCCTCCCTCATCACAACCAAAGTCCCATTCCTAACCGAAAAATCATAAACCTTTCCATCGTACTTTTTCTCCACAACTTTATTTCTATAAATCGGTGTCAGATGCTTATTCTCAACAGAAACCATATAAATATTCATACCTTTTCTCTTACTAATTGTCCCACATAATCCAATTTTCAACAAACACTCGGCAACATCCTCTGCTAATCTTTTCGAAACAGTATAATACTTATACAATTTACCCTTCTTCGCAAAAGACCCATCTCCCTTAAACAAAGCAATCAAAAATCTCTTAATCATCTTAGAATCCAATTCCTTAATATTATCCGGAACATACTTCATCTCAGAAGTTCCAAAATCTTTCAAATAATAGAACAAATCTTTCGAATACAAATGAATATTAAATTTAGACTGATTATTATGATTCAAATTCATCTTATCTAAAAGTTTCAAAATTTCTCCTCGATATTTTTTCTCTAATTGAGCGATGCTTATTCTATAGTCTCCTTTATTTGGTTCATAAACAGAACCTTCAGAAAGATACCAACCCATAAACTCCACATAATCATTTATATCAAACTTTCCTATATTTTTCTTTTGATTCCCCCCCTTAACACTCGGAATTTGAAATGTTTTTATCATTTTCCCTTTCCATAAAACTCTTTTATCAAATTCCATCCCATACCTAAATTCAGTAGGATTAACAAACTCCCAATCTTTTTTATGCTTCCTCCTAACTAAAAGACGATGCTCAGGGGTTACAGACAACGACACCCCCTGAGCATCAAAGTTATACATATCCCCCTTATATTCATATACTTGTTTTGCATAAGGCCTTTGAAATTCAAGCTGGCTAGTTTTAATATTCTTTGTAGCAACCTTTTCCCTTTCCCCAACATCCTTAAATAATTTCCAGCCCCCCTCTGTTAAAATTTTAGTCTTATCATCAAAACAATATGCTCCAAGAGTGCCAAGATCATGTATATGTAAATCTCCAGCCTCATGAACCTTCCGAATTGCCTCAGGATAAACTCTCCTCATCCAATAATTCGCAATAATCTTCGTCGCAATATAATTATTCAAACCCTGAAGAGAAAAACCCATATTAGAATTTTCCTTAACCATCCAATCATCCAGACTAATATAATCTTCAACAGCCTCGATAGTATCAAACAACCCCTTAACATTTCTCAACTCGTCATGACTTTTCCTATACAAAATAAACGCCTTGGCAACCTTTGCATGTCCCTCCTCAATCAAAACCTTTTCGACTAAATCCTGAACAGACTCAACCTCTGAAATTCCGTGCTCACCATAAATTTCATCCAAATTCTTTAGAATCAAACCTGCAAGAACATTAGATTTCTCTCTATCTTTTCCCCCAACCGCCCTCGCTGCCTTCCAAATAGCATCAGCAATCTTATCCTTCTGAAAAAGAACAACACTTCCATCACGCTTACGAATTTTATTTACCATTTTCTTTATTTCAACTTTTTCAACTCATCTTTAAATTCATCAATGTCAGCAAAATCACGATACACCGACGCAAATCGAATATACGCAACTTTATCGACCTTCCTAAGCTTGGCCATAACTATCTCTCCTATCCGCGAACTTCGAATATCCTTATCTTTTGCAACCCGATAAACTCTCGCCGCGACATCATCCACAATCTCTTCAATCTGTCCCGTAGTAAACGGCCTCTTCTCTAGGTTCTTACTAATCCCCATGAGAAGTTTATCACGGTTAAATTTCTCTCGCCGACCATCCTTCTTGATAACATTCAAATCTGACTCAACTCGTTCATAAGTTGTAAATCGCTTGCCACATTTCAAACACTCCCTCCTCCGGCGCGCAACAGAACCAGCACCTCGCTTATCTGTAACCTTTGTATCTGGACAAGTGCAATAGGGGCATAACATTAGCAAAAATCCCTAGATTTTTGATCAGTAAGGACTCTATCATTACATAATCTAAAAAACCTACTTACATCCGAAAATTTATTTATCATTTTTATTTTATAATGAACACAAGATATTGTATCTCGCACCCCCTTTATCTACAATCTCTTGTAGACGCAAAAGAACAAAATTTTAAAGACTATTTAAAGATTATTATAATCAAGAAAATATATCTCAAATCAAAATTAATCCAATAAATTAACAGTTACTTTTTTAAAGGAATTACTAAGATTTAAGAACCTTCTAAATCCGCTCCTTAACAATCTGATAAACCTCTTCGTGAATCGTATCAATATTTTTCAAAGAATCAATATCTTTCCCAGAAACACAATCAATTTTATTCCACTCATATAATTTAGCCAACTGCAAATACGCTTCCTCTGCATTTTTCAAATGAGTTGGATTAGACTCATGCCCATCTGCTTCTCCTTCCCTTCCCCTTTTTAATTTCATAGCAACATCATAAGGCATATACAAAAAAACAGTTAAATCAGGATGAGGTAATCCCAATAACTCGAACTCCAAATTTTCCTCAAACCTATAAAAATCCTCACGCTTCTTAGCACTTCTTATTTTCCCTCCTTGATGCCCCATATTTGCAGAAACATATCTATCTAAAACTACTTGTTCTCCCAAATTTTTTGCTATACAAAAAACTCTACGCAAGATTAATTTTAGTTATTTTCATCCTTCATCCAAGACGGAGCGCTAAAACACAAAACTATTTAAGTTATAATAAAATTTCAATTATGATGGAAAAGAAAATTGCAATATATCCTGCGGCCGCATTATTTAATGGCAGAGAAACTCATTTCAATTCTCAATTAGTTGAAGGTTTAAAAGGACTTGGTTATAAAACAAATTTTCCTCAAAGAGATGGATTTGAATTTGGAAATTTAACAGAAGTTCTTTCTGGAAAGCTTCAACAAGATCAAATCGGTTCAGCAGTTCAGAATATAATTTATTTTCTTGATATGGGGGTATTTGTTCCAAAAAGCGATGTAGTTCTCGCAAATCTTGATGAACCTCTTGATGAAGGTGTAATGATTGAAACTTCTTATGCTAAATTGATGGGAAAATTTGTTATTGGATTGAGAACCGATGTTAGAAGTCCTTATGGAATACCAACAGATAATTTTGGTGGAATGCATTTCTTCCCCGCATACCAAACCCACCAATTCATTCATCATTATATGCCTTCAAAGACACCTGAAGAAAGAAATGAGCAAATGAGTTCTCTTGTTCAAAGAATTGATAACACAATTAAAACTGCTGGAATTACCCATATAAATACAATTCCAAAATATGCAAAAAACAATCCCAATCTTCAACCAATTTTAGAAGGTGCAGATTTATTATTTTCTGGAATTACAGACATTCATTCTGAAAGAGGTCTTGAGAAAATTGCATCACGATATATTAAATATCAAGAAAGATTAAAAGAAATTGGACCTAAATTATTATAAAAATTGCATATTTTATTCTCTCTATCAAAACTAAAGTATCAAAAGAAATCACAAATCTAATTTCTTAGCTAAAAAGCCTCTCATCATTTGCTGCATCTCTCTCTGCCCATCCTTAATATACGGAATAATCTTACAAAAATCATATTGCTTAGAAATTTCCCGAAAACCACTCCTCACCCTTCTATGAAAGTCCACACTTTCCATATCTAACCTATCCCAATCCCCTGCCCTTCTTGCAGAATTTTTCGCCATCTCAACTGGATCTCCATCAATAATAAAAGACACATCCGGAAAATATCCTCCCATTGCAACTCCATTCAAATATTTTATTAAATCAATATCTAGTCCCCTACCATGCCCCTGATAAGCCTCAGTTTCCAAAAAACATCTATCACTAACAATGCTGACACTAGAATTTAGAACAGGAACATTGTACTCTTCAAATTGTTGAGCCCTATCAGCAACATAAAGAAATAATTCTGTTTTCGAAGCCATCTCCCCATTCTCCTTATTTAATATAACCCCTCTAATCTGGGATCCTATTTTTGTACCTCCTGGCTCTCTAGTCAATTCACACTCCAATCCCTTTTTTATTAAAAACTCCTGCAGGCCTTTCATATGTGAAGATTTACCCGAATGCTCCCCACCAGAAAGAGTAATGTAAAAACCCTTCTTGTTTGCCATAAAATAAATACCGACCTCCCTTTTATAAAAAAATGGCAATTTCAAAGTATATATTAAACTAACCTACTCTTACTCTATATAATTCTTTCAAGAGCCATCTTCCCACCCCACGCACAAGGCTCATTGCACTTCTCTCCCTGTATACATTTCGGACTCAGGGGATTTTTCCCACCAGGACTATACATTTCTTGAAATTGTAGATATTTTTTTCCCGTAGCCAAGGTATCTCTCATAATTTCATGTTGTGCATGACCACATAATCTAAGCATTGCCTTAGAGCGAAAATCTTCCGGCGAACCTCTTTCATTCACTTTAAGCATTTGAGCCTGAGGGAAATCATACTTTGCAATTTCATCTAAATCACTTAACCACTCACTAGACAACTTTGTATCATTCTGAATTATTTCTGGAACAAAAAAACCATAAGGAGCACCTTGCTCCGTTCCACCAGCGATATTATAATTTATTGTCCTATGCCTATGCGCCTGAGCAAGCCCCGCAAAACTCAAATCTGTTTGAGTCGAATAAACATCTCCAAAATATTCTTTAACATCACTCCTCTTAAAAAGATTTTCATCAAAAAAAAGCGACAAATGCCTATCTGTTTGATTTTCCAAATTCGGTATATAAAATTTCTCCGTTCCTTGTAAAAATTCCTTCATACTTATCGCCAATTTACTTTTAAAAACATCTTCACTACCCCCATATACCTTGATAAAATCTCCAAATTGCTGCCTAACAAAATTTAATTGTCTCAATCTCAGACTATGCCCCATTTTTGTAGGCGCAAAAACACTCAACATATATCTAGAGTTTTCCCTTGATAAATTCCTCACAGTCCTTTTTCTCCTAGGACTATCAGTCATAGGATAAACTGCATCTATTCTAGGATACAAAATATCCATCCATTTATTATATTTTTCCGATTGCAAATTATCTATTCCCGTCATTAAAGTATACCTTGCAGATTTTTCCGAAGTAGTATACGCTTTCTCATTATTCAAGGCCATTGCCAAAGCCTTTGGTAGCCCAGTTATATAAAAATTCAAATCCATGTGTTCAAATGTACTATGATGCCCAGAACTCAACATTCCTTCCGTTAATCGAGAATTAAGCTCTTCATTTTTCACCTCTTCCCAATCTTTTTCAGTATAACAAATTCTTCCCAAATCCGTAGAAAATTTCTTCATAGATGGAATTGTCGATATTCTATTAGTAGAACCAATTAATTGTATCTTCATCTCCAAAAAAATAGCTCAACCTTAATAAAAATATATATATACTTTACTTTCTTATTCAATATTCAAACAAGAAAAGATTTCGCAAACATTACAAACATCTCCCCTCGACGGCTCACCACACTCATTGCACTTCCGAATCTCTCGAATATTCTCACCTCGTAATTTCGGAACCAATTTCTGAAACCCTTCAACAATCTTCATCTTCTCACCATCACTAATGCATTTCATCCATTCACGAGTATCGACCCTATAAGTCCCAAACGCACACGGACACTTATCATATAAAATATCAAATTTCTTTTTCTTAGCATACTTTCTAATTTCAGACTCAGGAATAAAAAACAAAGGCTTAACTCTTTGAACAAAACCCTCCACTTCACTCCCTCCCGTCGCTGGAGACGAATTAACCCCAAGCAAAACATTTCCTTTCAAAAAATTCATCAAAACATTCTGCGCCTCGTCGTCGAGGTTATGCCCAGTCACCAACTTATCTGCTCCAAGCTTCTTCGCCCACTTATTCAAAATCCACCGCTTCACCGTCCCGCAAACAGTACACCCTGTCAAACCCTTCTTCTCCTTCAAAACAGCCTTGATAAAACAAATCCCCTGCCCCAACTCTTTCTTCAAATCAACAATTGTCAACGGCACACCTAACTCCGAACAAAACTTCGTCATCTTCTCGTTATGAATCTTCGACCACTCGCCAAGATGCAAATCAATCAAAAGCCCCTCAACATCATAACCAAGCTTATGCAAAATATAAATCACCGAAGTAGAATCTTTCCCTCCAGATAAAGCAACAACCACTTTATCTCCCTTCCTAATCAACTTATATCTCTTTATAGTCTTCTTAGCTTCTTTCTCTATATCCATTAGAAAAAATCCTCCGATTTTTTCTCCGCAAGGACTTCCTCGTCATTGCATAATTTAAAAAAACCTGCTTCAGATATTTTAGTTATCATAAAACAAAAACAAGGAAAACATTTATAAAGAATTGCTATCTCAACAAAATATGACAAGCAAGAAAAAGATTGATTACAAAAAAGTTTTGAAGAAGTGTAAAAAAAACTATTGGGCAGTTTCTACAATTGCGCTAGCAATTTTATTAACAATTGTTCTCATTAATGGAACCACTTGCGGTTCTGCATTTGCACCCTGATTGTTTGCGAATTCTAATACTTTTTGACCTACTTCCGTTGTTCCGATTGCAGAACC
>JAYEHV010000044.1:0-9530 GCA_034716495.1 Nanobdellota archaeon | reverse complement strand
ATAACAAATGTTAGAAATCCCATCAAGATTAAGAACTCCATACTTGATTGTGCATTTTTCCATCTAAATAATCCCATCTCTCGTTACTTGATTAGAAAATTAGATTAATAAAAGTTCTTATTGATTTTATCAGGGTGTAGTATCCGAAAATTAGTTGACAAGCAAAATTCTTGTTTATCGATGAAACTAAACAAGTCAAAAATTGCATACATTATTAGAAAAATGAATCAAGAAATGAGTGGATATCAAATTGCAAAAGACTTGAAATTAAGTTCTGAAAGAGTTTATCAAATTTATAGAGAATATCTCAAAACAGGGGAAGCTCCAGTTTTGAAACAAACAGGAAGACCAATTAAAATTCTTTCAGAAACAGAAATTAATTTAATTCTAAATTCTTATTCTAAGTATTATGTTAGTGCTTCATCACTATCTCCGATTATTGAGAAAATGTATGGCATAAAAATAAATCACAATAAGATTCATGAAGTTTTATTAGAAAATAATATGGCAAAAAAAGAAAAAAAGAAATCCAAAAGAAGGAAACCCTGGGTCAGATATGAAAGAGAGCATAGTTTGACCGCAGTTCATATGGACTGGCTTTATGATGAACAGCGAGGGAAAAACATAATAGCCGTAATTGATGATGCTTCAAGAATGATTTTAGCTTACGGAGAATTTGACAGAGCAACCGTTGAAAATACTATTTTTATTTTGAAAGAAGCTTCGAAATATGGGAAAATAAAACAGATAATCACAGACAGGGGATGTCAATTCACTGCAAATAAAACAGATAAGAAAGGCGAACATAAATCTCAATTTGCAGAATTTTGTAAGATTAATGGAATCAAACAAATTCTTTGCAGAGTCAAACATCCGCAATCAAATGGGAAAATTGAAATGTGGTTCGGGTTATATAGAAAAAAAAGAAAACTGTTTGTAAGTTTGCAAGAATTTGTTTATTGGTATAATTATGTAAAACCTCATTTAAGTTTAAATTTTGAAGAGCTGGAGACTCCAGTTCAAGCATTTAGGAGGAAGTTTAAAGATTAAAAATGGAGAAAAATATTAACAGAAAAGGGATGTCAAATAATAAAATGATACTACACTTAAAATTTAAGACAACAAAGCTTAAATAGTTCAATTCTTCTTTAAAATTAGGGAAACATACAATACAAATGCACAAAATGCGGTGTATGATGTCTTTAGTGCTAACATGACAATGGATACAAAGGCAGAAATGTATCTCGGAAGTGATTTGACTGCTTGTAAAAGTTGTCAATGTAATTGCAGGTTATGTCTTGGAGGTAAAGCTCCTGAAGGGACAGAAATTTTATGCGAAGCTGATGCTGAAGGCGTTCTTGAAAAACTTTTAGCGGCATAGATATAAACCTTATTTTGTGTTTATGTTCTTTTAGGGAAAACTATGGCAGAGAAAATAGATTTAAGATTTTGTAACTTAATTGTTTCTTCAGATGATTCTGAAATTGAATATGAGAAAAAATTAGTAATTGAATCTTATAATTTCAACAAAAATTTTTCTAAGATTGAAATTCCTAAATTTGATATAAAAATTGTTTATTCTAGAAAAGAATTAAATGAAATTTGGGGTAGTGAAACCTCTGATTATGTTTCTGCATTTGCAAAAGAGGATAATATAGTTATTTTTTCTCATGGGGCATTTGATAAGGAAACAAAATGGTCAAAAGAAAAATTTGAAGAGGCATTAATTCATGAGATTAATCATTTATTTTATCAAGAATTAAGAGATGATGAATATGATCCCTTATGGCTATCTGAAGGTTTAGCTACATTTATGCAACATAAAAAGAAAAAATATGACTATAAAGATAAAAAAAATATAGATAAAAAAATCTTAACTCAATCCTTTGAAGAAATGAATGAAGATAGTTATCAGATTTTTACATTATTTGTTGAGTTCTTAATTTTAAATTATGGGGAGGAAAAAATCCTTAACTTTATTGGAGAACTAAAAGATAGGGAGGATATAGAAGATTCTTTCGTAAAGATTTATGAAAAATCCTTTGATGAATTAATAGAAGATGGAAACAGATACCAAGAAACTGCTTGAATTTAAGGAGTTTAAAGAAGCATACAAAGATACAACTTTACCCAATTGTAAATATTTGAAAATTAAAGCCCCCTTAGCAGTCCAATTCGAATTAACATCAGGTTGTAATCAAAGGTGTATGTTTTGTTATAATGTCTGGAAAGGACTTTGTTCAAATCAAAAAACAATTACTTTATCGAAAGAAAAACAATTAAGAATACTTAATAAAATTATAGAAAATGAAATTTTTGATATTATTTTTTCTGGAGGAGAACCTCTTTTAATTAGTTGGCTAGAAGATTTAATTAGAAACTGTAAGAATGCAAAAATGTATACAACGATAATAACCAATGGACAATTAATGACTCTGAAAAGAGCAAAATCATTGAAGGATGCAGGTTTAGATGATATGCAAATTTCAATTCATCATTATGACTTAGATAAAAGTGATAAAATTATAAATATGAAAGGAGCTTCGGAGAAAAGTATAAATGGGATAAAAAATACTATTCAAATTCTTGGGACAGATGCATTAAATGTTAATATGGTTGCTCTTCCAGAAACTTATAAAGATGTTTATGGTATGGCTAAATTTCTAAACTCAATTGGGGTAAAATGTTTTAGTGTTGGGACTCCTTCTGCTTCTGGAGAAATGGAAAAAGATAAAGATTTGGTAATTGATAAAGAAATGTTTTTAGAGGTTTATAATCAATTAGTTAGAGCTAGAGAAGATTTTGGGATGAAGGTTGGATTTTCAGGTGGATTTCCTTTGTGCTTATTGCCAGAAATAAATAAAGATTCAATTGAAATGATTGGAAATTATTGTGATGTCGGATTAAATCAGCTTACAATCGGTCCCGATGGAGAATTAAGACCCTGCGTTTGTTTAGGAGAAAAGTTAGGAAATATTTTAGAAGATGATTTGAAAGAAATTTGGGATAAAAATCAATTTTTAATTGATGCTAGGATGATGAAATTTGTTCCAGATTCTTGTAAGGATTGCAGTCTAGTTTCATCTTGTCGTGGCGGATGTAGAGCTTCTGCTTTGGGATATTTTGGAAAAATAAATGCTGTTGATCCCTTAAAAGAAAATGGAAAATAATTTTGTAATATTTAAGAATCCCTCTCTGAGATATAGGAAAGAAACTTTTGGAGGAATTGCAAAGATAATACTAAAAACATTTATTCTAAATAAATCTCAGTATTCTTTAATCAATAAAATTGAAAAAATTATTGTTTATAGGGATTTGAGTGAAACGGAAAAGAAGATTGCAGATAAATTGATTTTAGAAGGGTTGTTGCTAAAAGTTGATATAGAAAGAGCAAAAGAGCTTGGTTTTAGATAAAAATTATTTTTCTCAGTAAACATTTATTAATGAGTAAGCTTTTATTTTGCTGTAAAATGCTAAAAAATAATAAAATAAAAAAGAGGAAAATTGGTTCGGAAGTAACGATTCACCGTCGAGGAAAATGCAACGGATTAAATATTTCCCCTACCCCCGACGACCAAAAACCAACTTCCCAAATTGGTTCTGGTTCGAATCCTGGAGGGGCTATTGATTCGAACCTGGTGTTCGATACCCTCACCAATATATAAAATTGGTTGGGGCAGACCCATCTGAGAGGGCTATCTAAAACTTTATAAATAAAGATTTGAGATTATTAATAAGATGAAAAGAAGTTCAAGACGTTGGAAGAAGAAAGGTCAAATGCGTTGGAAGTGGCAACGTAAGAGGCTTAAGAAGGAAAAGCGGAAGAGAAAGTTGAAGAGAAATAGGTAGTTCTGTCCTTGCTAAATTTATCACAATAATCCTTATAAACTAACTATAGTTTTTTCTGAGATGGATGGGCATTATAATTCGGAGATGTGGACTGAGAAGTATCGGCCGCGGAATTTTGAGAGTATGGTTGGTCAGGAGGAGATTCTTCGGAGGGTTAAGTCTTTGACGAATTCTATGAATATTCCGCATTTGCTTTTTGCTGGACCTGCGGGGACGGGGAAGTCGACTTTGGCTTTGATTGTTGTTAAGAACTTGTTTGGCGAGTCTTGGAGAGAAAATTATTTGGAGTTGAATGCGTCAGATGAGAGGGGGATTGATGTTGTTAGACAGAAGGTTAAGGATTTTGCAAGAACGAAGGCGATTGGTGATGTTCCATTTAAAGTTATCTTTTTAGATGAGGCGGATGCTTTAACGAGAGAGGCTCAGCAGGCTCTGAGGAGGACGATGGAGAATTTTACGAGTACGTGTAGGTTTATCTTATCTTGTAATTATTCTTCGAAGATTCTTGATCCGATTCAGTCGAGGACAGTGGTGTTTAGGTTTCAACTTTTGGAAAAGAAGGATATTAAGAAAAGGATTGATTTGATTGGAGAACGTGAAGGTTTGTCAATTAGTGCTGATGCGTTTGATGCTTTATATGAGGCGAGTGAGGGAGATTGTCGTCGAGTTATTAATTTATTACAAGCGACAGCATCGATTTCTCCAAATATCACTCCCGACTTGGTTAATACGATTGTTTCTAAGGCTAAGCCGTCTGATATTAAGGTTGTTTTAGATTATGCGTTGAGCGGGGATTTTATAAATTCTAGGGAGAAACTTTTAGATATTATGCTTAAGGAATCTATCTCTGGACAAGATGTTATTAAGGCGATTCAAAAGGAGATTTGGAATTTACCGATTGATAATTTGTTGAAGGTTAAGTTGACAGAGAAGACTGGCGAGGCTGAGTTTAGGTTGGTCGAGGGTGCGGATGAGTTTATTCAGTTAGAGGCTTTGTTGGCAGGGTTTATTTTGGCAGGAATCGGTGTGGTTAATGGGGTTAGGAAGGAGGGTGAATAGTTTATGGTCGATGGGAAAGAAATTGTTGTGGTTGCCAGCGGATATTTCGATCCAATTCATAAAGGACATATAGAATACCTAAAATTAGCAAAAAATCTCGGTGATAAATTAATAGTCATTGTTAATAATGATTTTCAAACGGAATTAAAAAAAGGGAAGTCATTTATGTCGGAGGCAGGGAGGATAGAGATTATTAAAGAGTTGGGTTTTGTCGATGAGGTTTTTTTAAGTATAGATAAGGATAAAACTGTATGTAAGTCTCTTGAAAAGATAAACCCCGATATTTTTGCAAAAGGGGGAGATCGAACTTCTGATGAAATACCTGAAGCGATGATTTGTAAGGAATTGGGTATAAAAATTGTTGATGGTCTTGGCAATAAAATTCAATCGTCTTCTGATTTGATTAAGGAATCAAGATTAAATAAGGTTGAAAGAAATTGGGGAAATTATGTTGTTCTGGAAGAGGGACTGAATTATAAAATAAAGATTATTGAGGTTACACCTGGATGTCGGCTGTCCTCGCAAAAACATCTTCATCGTTCTGAACATTGGGTTGTTATCTCGGGGGTGGCTGGGGTTACGAATGGGGGGTGTGAGAGTATAATTTATGTAAATGAGTCGACGTATATTCCGAAAAATATCCTTCATCGATTAGAGAATCCTGGGAGAATCCCTCTTAAGATTATTGAGATTCAAAATGGGGAGTATTTGGAGGAAGATGATATTGAGAGATTTGAAGATGATTATGGTAGGAGAACTCAGAATTTAGAGGTATCGGAGAATGATTAGTCTGAATAATGTTCCTTGGTGTGAAAAGTATAGGGCGAAATGTTTTTCAGATGTTCGGGGACAAGAGCTTGCTATTGATAAGATTAAAATTTTTTTAAGGAGTTTTCCGAAGAAGAAGGCTATAGCGTTGCATGGTCCTCCAGGAGTTGGAAAGACAAGTCTTGCTTATGCTGTTGCGTTTGAGATGGATGCGGAGGTCTTGGAGTTGAATGCTTCTGATTTTAGAAATAAGGCAAAGATTGCGGAGATTGTTGGTCCAGCTTCGAGGCAGAAGAGTTTGTTCCGAAAGAATAAGATTATTTTGGTTGATGAGGTTGATGGAATTGCATCGATTAAAGACCGTGGAGGGCTTGGAGAATTGTTGGGGCTTTTGGAAAAGTCGGCGTTCCCGATAATAATTACTGCTAATGATATTTGGAATAAGAAATTTAGTTTACTTCGGAAGAAGACGGAGCTTGTTCAGTTGAAGGAGGTTGATTATAAAGTTGTTCTTAAGATTTTGCAGGGAGTTTGTGAAAAGGAGAATTGTGTTGTGTCGTCGGAGGTTTTGACGTCGATTGCTATTAAAGCGCGAGGAGATATTAGGGCGGCATTGAACGATTTGCAGATTTTGTCAAAAATGGATTCACCTGAACTTTTGTCTGAAGTTGGGGAACGGAATAAAGAGCAGTCGATTTTTTCGGCGTTGCAATATGTTTTCAAGAATGCTAAGATTGGTCCTGAGATGATTAAGGTTTATGATGAAGTAAATATGCCTATTGATGATATTTTTTTATGGGTTGAGGAGAATATTCCTATCGAGTATAAAGGGGTTGATTTGGTGAGGGCTTTGGATGCTTTATCTTTGGCAGATGTTTTTAGGGGAAGGATTCGGAGACAAAGGCATTGGCGGTTTATGGTTTACGAGTATTTCTTGCTTGGTGCAGGAGTTGCAACGGCTAAAAAATATAATAGGGCTGGATGGACTAATTATCGGAAGCCGTCGAGAATTTTGAAAATATGGTTGCAAAATCAACGAGCTTTGAAGAAGAAAACGATTTGTCAGAAGTATGCGAAACATTGCCATATTTCGACGAAGACAGCGATGAAAGATTTTATGTTGTTGAAAATTATTTTGTCTGGTGTGAAGATTAGAAAAGAGTTGAGATTGGATAGTGACGAGATTGCTTATTTGGATAAGCCAATTATTAGATAAATTAATTTAGAAAGTTCTAAATATGTATCTTTATTTTATTATTTATGGATAAAGCTATGATGCTTGAAAGTGTTGAAAAGTATTTATCCCGATTTGGCGAAGATGAGCGAAAAGTTTTAGGGGTGATGAGTGTTGTTGACAGAAAGAATTTTGTTGATAAGAATTATCAGAAATATGCTTATTTTGATGAAGCGTTGCCTACAGAAGAAGGGCAGACCATTTCACAGTCGTCGACGGTGGCACGAATGTTGCAGTTGTTAGATTTGAAAAAAAAGGTATTAGAAATTGGAGGGCGAAGCCCGAAAGTGCAACGTCTCGACGAACGTAGTGAGGAGAGTTGCGAGAAGGCACGTAATCTATTGTTCATGAGGGGGCACTTTTATTTTAGAAAACATTCTAATTTATTTTTTTACAAAGCTTTCATAATTAATAGACCTATCTCTTCTCAAAACATTTCTGTCAGTTGAAAGAAGAGCCAACTCAATTGCAGATTCTTCTGGATTGAAATCTCTATCTAAATAGAAAACTCTATCTCTCTCGTATGGTCCAGAATGAAGTCCAGCCCCTACTCTTTTTTCTTCAAATCTTGGAATCTGCGCAGAAATGTAATCTCCTGCTTTTACAACAGAAATCCCATTAAAATTAAGAGTTGTAACTGGCACATTTTGATTGTCTGGAGAAACTTTCAATACAAGTTTTGAAGTAAAACCTCCTCTATAAACCGGAAATCTGCCTCCAAGTATCATTTTCGAATTAGGAGTAAAAGATGTGGCATAAGATTCTGCTACGACTTCATCAACCGTAAAGTTTTCTGTTGCAACAAGTTCATATAAATGTCTTGAGCGAGATTTTAAATCTGCAATTTCTTTCTGTCTTTCTCCCCCTGTTTTATCCATATCTAATTTTTGGCTCTTCATAATATAAAGAATAGATATAAGATATAAAAATCTATCGGAAGATTGGAATGTTTTGGTTTTAGTGCCGTCTCGCAATTTCGTCTAACAAGAATTAATAATAATTAGTTAATTCCATGAGGTATTAAGACCTTTTCTATCCTTAATTAAATCTAATAATTTAGAGGTAAAAGCAAAATCTAATTTACCATACCCCAAGTTTTTAGGATATAAGGAAATAAAATCTATATCATTTTCCTTATATTTCTTTTTCTTAAAATGAGATTTTTCTTTATATTTTTCATTATCAATCATCCCCCAATATTCTATAAAAACATTAAATTCGGGGAGGAAAAAATCAGGAGTTAATTCAATCTTAAAGAAAGGTAAATTAATCCATTTAAATTTATTCACTTTTACTTTTGGATGGAGATCAAAGCGAATATTTTTTCTTTTGAAATATTCTGCAATTTTTCTTTCTCCTTCACTATCATAATTCCCAGAGTTGTGTGTATGTATCACCTTATACTTCTCGATACTTGCAGAAATAAATTCGGTAAAAGAAATGACAAGAAGACATATCCCTAAAAAGCTAAGGGAAATATACTTATATTTTTCATCAAAAGAAATTAAAAGAACAATAATCCCAATAATAAAATAGAGGATAGTATGCTCTTGTTTATTAGATAATTTTGTTTTTAATTTCATAACTATTTTAAGGGAAGAATCTTATTAAATCCTTGTATTTGGTCGTCGGAAAACTCTTAAACAATGAAGTAACGAAATCTAAATTATATTATAAAAATAAATATTAATTAACATTGAGCTTGAGTATTGGCCCCACTTGCGTCCCATCCCCACATTGGGCTCGGAGGAACATTTGAAAGTGTTAGGGTTCCGCATTCTTCTGGTACACTGTTGAACGCTGAACAGATTGCTGATAGATAACTTGCAGGGTCTCTTCCGCTTTGTGCGATTACCCCATTTATAACTAATGTTGGGGAACCTTGAACACCATAGGATTCACTAAGTGCTTTATCTACATTGTAGTATTCTTCCCATTTTCCTGAAGAGATACATGTATTCATTTTTGCAGTATCAATATTTGCAACTGTTAATGCACTTTCTGAGTTTCCTTCTTTTAGGAATTCTCTTAAGTATGGTAAGAACTTGTCTGATTGTTCTTCTCTGATACAAATTTGTATTGGTGTCTCGGTCTCTTCGGGTTGGTGCATGAAGTAGTGGACGAATCTTATTTTTGCGTCTGCTTTATCAAAAGATTCTAAAATTGGGACAAATCCTTTTTCTGCTTGAGTACCGTAGGGACAGTGAGTCATAATGAATAATTCTGCTACTGGTTTGTCTGATTTTGAAACTTCCGTCGGTGCTGGTCTTTGTTGTTGCTGTGGGGTATCTTGAACTACCTCTGCGGTTAATGGGATTAAACTCGGAATTAAATTTTCTCCATCTTTTGTTACATAAACTGGGACATCTTGTCCTTGGATTGAAAGGATTACCTCATATAATTGTCCGTTATCTGTTGTACTTATCAGTTCTGCATTTGCACCCTGATTGTTTGCGAATTCTAATACTTTTTGACCTACTTCCGTTGTTCCGATTGCAGAACCGCAAGTGGTTCCATTAATGAGAACAATTGTTAATAAAATTGCTAGCGCAATTGTAGAAACTGCCCAATAGTTTTTTTTACACTTCTTCAAAACTTTTTTGTAATCAATCTTTTTCTT
>JAYEHV010000043.1:0-9733 GCA_034716495.1 Nanobdellota archaeon | reverse complement strand
CGCCTTGCAGGCTCTCACTTCGTTCGGGTCAAGCAACAACAGTTAAACAGAAAATCCTGCAAGGATTTTCCCAATTTTTTCTTTCGGAAAAAACTCACAAGGTCATTACATTCCGCTCGTGCCCTTCAGGTCTCATAACCAAATGAACAACGAGTGAGGATTTTCAATCCGACTCCCTCCCCACATTAGAACACGTGTAAATATTAAGACGAGTAAAACATTTAAATAGAGATTCCATATTCTGAATATATGAAAAAGAAAAGGGTGGTTATTGGAATTATAATTCTAGTAACTATTATTTTATTATCTTCTTATATCATACTAGGAAAATCGAACAAAGAAGAAGTTTTAGAGGAGAATGTTGATATTATTCCAGAGGTAATACCTCTAGAAAAAGAAACTCCCTTAGAAGTTCCAACTAATGAAATTATTGATTGGAATAAATATAATTATGATTTTGTTGACGAGAATGTTAAAAATATTCTTACTTCTATGATCCGAAACAAGAAAACCGCTTTCTATCTGCCTTCAGTAGGATATATAAATGTTTCAAGAGGAGATAAGTTCGGAGTTGCATTTGCTTTAAATAATCCTAATCCATCTGGGGAGGGAGTAAATTGGGAACAATATGATAGTTTTGAATATGATTGGAATGTAGATCCTAGTGTTGTTGGGAATTGTGGGGTTAGTGTTGTTGAGGCGCAGAAATGGATTGAGAGGGGAGGGTCTAGTTGGGGGAAAATGGCTCATGGATGGGTCGATCATATGACTATTTATTTTTCGTTTCCTGCTGACATCGAACCCTGTAATGTGAAATATAATTTTGAGATAAAAAAAGATAATGAAATCTACGATACGAAACAAATTGAATTTAATATCATTTAATTTTAATTCATACAGAGGATAGTAAATTATAACAAAAATCCATCACATTCAAACAATGGTAAAAAAAATCTCAAAAATTATGAATATTCTTGAAAAACATTTTAGTCAAGATAGCCTGACAACTTTAAACCGCATGAAGGGTAAATCCGACGCTTTTAAAATTCTAATTGCATGTTTGCTTTCATTAAGAGCAAGAGACGAGAACACTGAAAAAGTATCTAAGAAACTTTTTAAGGTTGCAGATACTCCTGAACAAATCTCAAAACTACCAATTCCAGAATTAGAAAAATTAATTTTTTCATCAGGACACTACAAAAAGAAAGCAAGAATACTGAAACATGTCTCCAAAATCCTAATTAAAAAATTTAATTCAAAAGTTCCAAACGATAAAGAAAAACTATTATCTATAAAAGGTATTGGTCCAAAAACAGCGAATATTGTTCTAGCATTCGCCTATGGCAAAGATGTTCTTCCAATAGATACTCATTGCCATAGAATTCCGAATAGACTAGGATGGATAAAAACAAAAACACCAGAACAAACTGAAAAGGAATTAGAGAGAATTTTACCGAAAAAATATTGGAATAAATTCAACGGAATTTTCGTTCTATTCGGGAAAAAAATTTGCCAACCAATCTCACCTTGGTGTTCAAAATGCTTAATTGCAAAATACTGTCCTAAAATCAACGTCAATAAAACTAGATAAAGCCTCTATTTGGGATCCTCTCACAATTCACTCTGAAATTTTTCTAATCACTTCGTTGAGAAAAATTCGAGCAAATTCCTCGCCAACAACATATCATCAGTTTAACAAAGCCTCTGGCCGGGATCAAACCGACGACCTTTTGATTTTTCGAATGTTCTCATTTGAAAACATGAAGGTTCAAAGAACCTACTTTACGAATCAAACGCTCTATCAACTGAGCTACAGAGGCACATGAAAAAAATCCAAAAAGACTTTATTAACTTAATTATAGAATCAAATACTCTGACAACGCAGCGAACGAAGTGAGACCGATGTCAACGAGGATTTTCAATCCGAAGTTATCAACTGAGCTACAGAGGCATAACTACAACTTAGAAATCTTTTCTTTTAAATTTTCCTTATACCCTTTGATAATCTAGAATATCAAAGATTAATAGAAACTAAGATTTACAATTAACAAATATTCTTTAACTATTAGACACTATTTTGTAGAAGTAACAAACAAAAGGTTTAAATAGTATTTTAATTCCCTATCTTTATGAAAATAAAAATTGACAAAAGACTAGAAGAAATATGTAGATGGATAGTTGCATCTAAAGAAGAAAAATTAGAAGATGTGTTAAAAGAAAATACCCTCGAAGCTTGGAAATGGAAATATCAAAATCATCAAAGTAATTATTCATGGAATGATATTTTTGGAACCAAAAAAATCCTAAAAGCCCACTTTTTAGAACTGGATGATGGAATACAATCCCCTTTCCCCCCATACAAAGATGTGCCAAATTGGAACGGTGGTGCAATTGGCGAG
The DNA here is from genome assembly GCA_034716495.1 of Nanobdellota archaeon. GTDB lineage: Archaea > Nanobdellota > Nanobdellia > Pacearchaeales > GW2011-AR1 > JAGVXH01. Next base: position 7,334 of record JAYEHV010000043.1, on the reverse strand, counting down.
AATTATGAAAGTTATTTAGAAGGAAAAAATATAAATCTCTTTAAAAATATTGACCCAAATAAAGATAGCGAAAGATATGAGAAGATTTTGAACAGTATAGATTGGGAACAAAATTATAAATGGAGATTAACTTATGAAAATGGAATTCCTACTGAAAACAACCAAATTCAACTAGAAATAATAGAAGCTAATCTTTGGTATCCTGAAATAAAGAGAATATCTGAAAATAGATTGAATTCAATAAAAGTTTCATCAGAAAAACATGAAACATATGCCACTCAGGAAGAATATGAAGATTGGAAAAAACAGGAAAAAATAGACAGAAATTTTTCATATAATTTAATGGAGAGATATCCTAATGCTGATTGCTCTAGAGAAGATATAGATAATTTTACAATTGAATGGGAGAAAAAAAGAAGTAAAAGTTCATAAAATTGATTAAACCAATCAATATTAAAGAGAAGTTAATTTTATAAAAGCCGATAATTAATCTAAAACATGGACGGATTTGACCTAACGAAATACCAAGAAAAAGGTGAAGAACAGGATAAGATTCGTAAAATTATGGGGAAAGTTTTATCTGGACGAGACGATTACGAAGCAATTATCGAAGAAAAAAAGACAATAAAAAAATGTCCTGAATGCAACTGGGCACTAGAAGGCGGAGAAAAATTCTGTCCAGAATGCGGAACAAAGTGCAGATAATTAACTTTAAAATCTCTATAGATTTCTATTTATCATGAAACTAGCAATTATTCATAAGGAAAAATGTAAGCCAACTATTTGCGGACACGAATGCAAAAAATACTGTCCAGTTGAAAAAAAAGAAATAGATAGTTGTATAACTATTTCAGACAAATCAACAATCGATGAAACCACCTGTATCGGTTGTGCTATTTGTGTAAAGCGATGTCCATTCGAAGCCATCGAAATTATCAATTTACCCTCAATGAATGAAGATAACATAGTACATCGATATGGAGAAAACGGTTTTGCCTTATACGGCTTACCAATCCCTAAGGAAAGAAGTGTTCTAGGACTATTAGGTAAAAATGGTATTGGAAAATCTACTGCAGTAAAATTATTAGCCGGAACTGAAAGGGTTAATCTTGGAAAGAAATCCTCTAGTAAGGAAGACATTAAAAAATTCTTTAGGGGAAATGAAATTTTAAGATACTTTGAAAATTTAGACTCTAAAAAAATTTCATATAAACCTCAGAACCTATCACAATTAGCAATTGACGTTAAGGTAATAGACTTGTTGAAAAAAAGAGGAAAGATTACAGAGATTAAAACATTAGCTAAAAAATTGAACGTCGAGAATGTTTTAGAAAATCAAATGAATCAACTATCGGGAGGAGAATTACAAAAGATTGCAATTTTGGCAGCTTCGCTAGGTGATGCAGATATTTATTTCTTTGACGAACCCTTGGCATTCTTGGACATCCGAGAAAGATTGAGAATCAGCGACTTCCTAAAAGAAATCGCAAAAAACAAAACCCTAATAATTGTAGAGCACGATTTACTAATTCTCGACTACCTAACAGATTATCTAAACATCTTCTTCGGAGGACCTGGTGCATTTGGAACAGTATCGGGAGTAAAATCTTCAAATGTAGGAGTCAACGCTTACCTACAAGGATTCTTGAAGGAAGAAAATTTAAGAATTAGAGACAAATCATTAAATTTTAATTTTACAAAAAACCCGCCAATGTCCGGAACAAAAATTACTGAATGGCCTGACTTCGATTTAAAATTCAACTCAGGTTTCGAACTAAAAGTTAACACTGGAGAAATCCACCAAAACCACGTCATAGGCATACTCGGAAAAAACGGAACAGGAAAAACAAGTTTCGTCCGTGCCCTAGCAGGAGAACTAGAAACAAGTAAAGGCAAACTAGATTTAAAACTAGACATCTCATACAAACCACAATATTTATTTACAGAAAGTGATGAAATCGTAAAGAATATTATGTTCAGGGAAAAAATTGGGAAAAAATTGGCATCAGTATTTAACTTAGGAGTTTTACAAGCAAAAAAATTAAAAGAGTTATCGGGAGGAGAATTACAAAGATTTAGTATTGCAAGATGTTTAGCAAAGGATGCAGAAATCTATTTAATCGACGAGCCATCGGCATACTTGGATGTTGAAGAAAGAATTTCAGTCGCAAAAGCAATTAAGGATATTATGACTGAAAGAGAAAAGACTGCATTTGTCATCGACCATGATTTATTACTTATAAGTTATCTAGCTGATTCAATCATCAATTTTGATGGAGAACCCGGAATTAAGGGAAGAACCTCAAAAATTAGGGGTTTCGAAGAAGGAATTTCAGAGTTACTAAAATCATTAGATATCACTTTGAGAAAAGATAAAGATTCTGGACGACCAAGAATAAACAAAAAAAATTCTGTTTTGGACAGAGAACAAAAAATAGCTGGAAAATGGGCTATTTTCTAATTATTTCCGACTTACCCATTTACTCCCCTTAACATAAAACCGATGTAACCTCTCAACAGACTTAGAAATCCCCACCCTCGTCGTCTCAACAATCTCAAAACTTTCCTCCCTCCCAGATTCCATCAATCTCAACTCCGAATTCCTATCCAACAAATCAACATCATTATTCTCTCGAGTAATCCCCAACGCAATCGTCAATTTTCCAGGACCATTACATAAATTTTTCTCCTCAACAACTCCCCGATTTTCTTTCATAATTTCAAGCCCCTCAATAGGTTCCACCGCACGAATAAGAACCGCCTCACCAATCCCTTTTTCATTTGTAGTAATATTCAAACAATGATACATCCCATAAGTAAAGTAAACATAAGCTTTTCCAGGAATACTAAACATCGGAGCATTCCGAGGAGTTTCCCCGCAAAAAGAATGAGAAGCAAGGTCATCAAAAAGATAAGCTTCCGTTTCAACAATCTTCACAACAATCCTACCCTTCGAAGTCTCACGAACAAGAAGCTTTCCCAAAAGAGCTTTCGCAACAGCAACGGTGTCTTTTTTGAAAAATGATTTTGGAAGAGGTTTCATTTTTTTTAAAAAGATAGCAGAGTTAATAAGTTTTAGGAACATTTTTATAATAAGTAAGCCTAAACAAAACATGAAGTGGACAACAGTTATGTTAATTCTTGCATTCGCATTTGGCGTTCCAATAATCTTTAATGGGATAACTGGAGACGTTATCAGTGACTCGGAAATAACGCAAGAAGAAACAAGAGGTCCCAGTGCCGAAGACATAGCTTGTTTAGAAACTTGTATCGTCATTGGATGCGAACCTGGAGATGAAGAATGCATGACCGCAAATAGTAAAAAATGTGAACAAGAATGTGGTGTAGAACCTGCACCAGAATCAACAAACGAAGGAGAAACCTGTATGCAAAATTGCGTTTCTCAAGGCTGCGATGAACGCGATTTCAGTTGTCAAAATGATAACATGAAAAAATGCGAGAAAGAATGTGGAATGATTGGAGAACCCGAAGCACAAAGTGAAGAAGAACAATGCATTAGAGACTGCATTAATAAAATTGACCCGAACATAAAATGCTCATCTGGAACTTTTGAAGGAGAGGGAGAGACAGGAAACGAAATTTGTCAAAGATGTGCAAAATCTTGTGAATATCTTTACGATGGCCCTTGTTTAAGCGACGAGGAATGGACTGAAAAAGAAAATGCATGTATCGCACAATGTGAACATTGTTATGGAGAACCAGTAATGGGACCAAGTGGACAAGGATATGAATGCACTATTGATATAAAATGTGCAGATGCTTCTAACGAATTTGGCGACGACGCAGGGACTGGAGATGATAGCTACGAAGAAGGTCGCGAAAATCAAGGGATTGTTGCAAATGTAGGAAATACTGTAAAAAATATTTTTGAGGGAATAGGAAATTTTTTCAAAGGATTATTTGATTAAGTAACTAAGTAGAAATAAGAAGTTTTATTAAGGAAAGTTCCTACAATCTATAGATATAAAATGAACATAAAAAAAATTTTACTTACCTCTCTTGTCATTTGGATTGTAACAGCAGTTTTAGGATTTTTGACTTGCGGACAATTATTTAATTGGGTTTACCTCTTACCACCAAATATCTGGAAAAATCCTGTAGAAATTAATTTTATTGGTTCAACGTTATTTGGACTTTTTTCTGCTTTACTTTTCGTTTTTGTCTTCGCTGTGTTGTACAAAGGCATTCCAAACGAAGGTGCAAAAAAAGGAATGACCTATGGAATTTTAGTCTGGTTAGTAAGTCTCGGAGGATTAGTCGGGATGAGTTTTTATATGACGATAAATCTCGTAGTCATTTTATATTGGACAATCCAAGCACTAGTTATGAATATTATTAATGGAATGATTGTCGGGAAGATTTACCAAAAATAGTATAAACATTAATAAATCTCTGTTTTCTATTAAGTATATATGAAAAGTATTATTGTGGATTTAATAGCAAAAGAAACAAATCTAAAAATTAAAGAAATTGAGAATTTGGTTGAACTTCCTCCATCAGACAAGTTAGGAGACTACACATTCCCCTGTTTCATCTTATCAAAAAAACCAAGCACCTCTCAATGTGCCCCTTCTGCAGTTGGGACAAAATCTCCACTAATCATTGCCAAAGAACTAGCAAAAAAATTAAGAAAAAATCTTCCTAAAGAAATTTCTAATGTTGATTTCAAAGGACCTTATGTAAACTTTTTTATCAACAAAAAACTCTTAGCAAAAAACGTTCTGACAAAAGTAGAAAAAGAAAACTTTGGAAAATTAAAAATTTATAGAAAGAAAATCGGAATTGAATATCCCTCGCCAAATACAAACAAATCCTTGCACGTCGGACATTTAAGAAACATAGCAATTGGAGAATCAATATGCAAAATTATAAACAACGCAGGAAACAAGATTATTCATTTAAACTTGTTCAACGACAGAGGAATTTTAATTTCAAAGTCGATGGTAGGATATGAAAAATTTGCCGATGGAAAAACTCCGAAAAGTGAAGCTATAAAAGGAGATAAGTTTGTTGGAAACTTATACACAAAATTTAGTAAAGCATCTGTTAATAATAAAAAATTTGAAGAATTAGCACAGAAGAAATTAAAGCTTTGGGAAAAGAATGACAAAGAAACCTTAGACCTTTGGAAGAAATTAAACTCGTGGACATATTCGGGTATGCAAGAAACATTTCAAAAATTTGGACTTTCAAAAATCGACAAGAGCTATTATGAAAGTGAAATCTACAAAAAAGGTAAGGAACTCATTGAAGCCGGACTAAAAAATAAAGTATTCTACAAAAAAAAGGATGGTGCAATCGCTATAGATTTAGAAAAGGAAAAATTAGGTGAAAAAATTCTTTTAAGATCTGACGGAACCTCTGTTTATATTACTCAAGATTTATACTTAGCTGAACAAAAAATTAAGGATTTTAATTTAGACAGTTCATATTACATTGTAGGATGCGATCAAGAATACCACTTTAAAGTTTTATTTAGTATTTTAGATAAATTAGGCTTAAAAAAAGACTGGAAACATTTGTCTTATGGAATGGTCAGTTTACCGACGGGGAAAATGAAATCTAGAGAAGGAACTGCCGTTTCTGCTGATGATCTAATTAATGAAACCCAAGAAATTGCGAAAAAAGGAATCAAGGATAGAAATATTGATAAGTTAAGTGAAAGAGAATTAGAAGAGAGAAGTTTAAAGATTGCTCTTTCCGCGATAAAATATAGCTTGCTAAAAGTTGATATCCATCGAGGAATCATATTTAATCCCGATGAAGCTTTAGCTTTTGAAGGCAACACAGGACCATACCTCCTCTACTCTTACGCAAGAGCCTCAAGCATCATCCGAAAAGTCAAAAGCAAAAAACTAATAAAAATTATAGACTTAAAAGATTCTGAAATAAAATTACTAAAAAAAATTAACTCGTTTGAAGAAACTATTACAACCGCATATCAAAACTTAGCACCAAACATAATCGCCAATTACGCCTTTGAATTATCACAAATGTTTAATGAGTTTTATCATAGCTGTCCAGTTTTGGGAAGTATCGAAGAAGGATTCAGATTAAAGTTAGTTGACGCATTTAGAATCACCTTAAAGAAAAGTTTAGATTTATTGGGGATTGATGTTTTAGAAGAAATGTAAATTAATACTTCTCAACCTCATCATTCAAAACATCGACCTTAACACCTGCCTGTTCCATCAAACTCTGAGCCCCGGATTGGTATCTCTTCTCACAAACAACTCTAGTAATACCTGAATTAATAATCATTTTAGCACAAACTGGACACGGCTCCATTTTACAATAGAGAGTAGCTCCATTAATAGAAATTCCCAACTTAGCTGCCTGACAAATTGCATTCTGTTCCGCATGCGTCGTCCTGACACAATGATTTCTCGATACCCCATCGCTATGGACTGTTGCCTCCATCAAATGCCCTACATCATCACAATGGGGCAACCCCTTCGGAGAACCAACATAACCTGTAACTAAAATTTGTTTATCTTTCGCAATTACACAACCAGCCCGCCCCCTATCACAAGTCGCTCTCCTAGCAACCGCCCGAGAAACCTCCATAAAATACTCGTCCCACGTCGGACGCACATGCTTTTCCCCAACACCCCTCAGAAGTTTATCCAAAACATTTTCAACTTTTTTATAAAGTTCTTCAACAGTCCAATCATTCTTAAAACTATAATCTGCCCGTTCAATACATCCCTTAAGATTCTGTTTAGTTGGATTATTAGATTCCATCTCCCGTTGCTCTTGCCTAACAAAATCTTCAAACGAAATTCTATCGCTAACACTTTTCCGTTCAACTATCCTCATATACCTCGTCTCAATATCTGCATCAACAGCAAACAAAATAAAATCGCCCTTCATCTTCAAAGCTTCAATTTCCCCCACACACCTTATACTCTCGATAACCACATCGCCTCCAATCGCCTTCGCTTGAGAATATAACTGCTCAACAATATAACTCGAACCATGTTGTGCTCTCAAATCATTCGCAACCAAAACTAAACTATCCCTATCAGACTCAAGTCCTCTTCGTTTAATTTCCTCGACAAGAAAATCCCTAACAGAATAATGCTTAAACCCTTTCTTTAAAAGATAGTCAACTATCGTCCCCTTTCCAGCCCCCAATGTCCCAGTAATTCCTATAATCATTAGAAAAAATCTCCTGATTTAGTTTCAGATTTTTTCTCAGCAAGGACTCTGTCATTGCATAATTCAAAAAACCCTTCAATCAAAAATTTATTTATCATTAGAAAAAATCTCCTGATTTAGTTTCAGATTTTTTCTCAGCAAGGACTCTGTCA
>JAYEHV010000042.1:0-9776 GCA_034716495.1 Nanobdellota archaeon | reverse complement strand
TTTGGGTATTGAATTTTGCAAATAACTTTCTATAGGTCTTTTTCTAAAGTTAGATAATAATCTTTGAAATTATTATTTTTATAAAACTTTATTGCTAATTTGTTTTGAGGATGAACATCCAATCTTGCCTTATCTGCGTTTTTTGATTTACTCCACTTAATGAATCGATTATATAGTTTTTTGCCGATTCCTTTACATCCGTATTCATCTGAAACAAAAAATGATTCTATTTCAGCGACAGAAATAGTAGGCAATCGTCCAAAAGATCCAGTTTTAGCTAATTTTCCATAGAGATAACCAATAATTTTTTTATCAATAATGGCAACAAAAACACAGCTATCCTTTTTAGAAACTTTATCTTTAATGTGTTTGACTCCATCTTTGGATATTTTATCTAAATCTAGTAAAGAATCGTATTCCTCTTTCTCTTTTTTGGATAGTTTTAAGTTTAATTCTTGAATTTTTTTTAAATCTTTCTTTGTTGCAGTTTTAATAATTGTGCCCATGGTTCTTTTTAGGTATCTATACTTATATTCTTTTCTGTAAGGTAAGACAAAACTATCTGTGCGAAGCACTAGTGTGCTTCTGTCTGGGGTGGGAAATATGTATTTGAGATTTAAATTTTTAGCAGAAGAAAAAATTCGACTTAACATAGTTTTTTAAACTGGTAGAAACTTTTAATGATAAAGATTATTGGAGCGTATCTCGATAATATAGTGAAAGGAGTAAAAGTAATATGGAAGGAAGAAGATTTAACAACAACAGAAACAGTGGTAGAGGCAACTTTGGTGGTGGAAGAAATAACTTCAACAATGGACCTAGAGAAATGCATAAAGCAATATGTGCTGAATGTAAGAAAGAATGCGAAGTACCATTTAAGCCAACCGAGGGAAGAGATGTTTTCTGTAGAGATTGTTTTAATAAGAGACAGTAAGGGGATAATTATTAAGATTATTAATCTAAGATAAATTTTTATTTTATTTTTTTCGGGGCGAAGATGCTCAAATCGAACTGTTCGATTCTAAAACGCCCATACCCCTGTTCGCACTTTGCATTTCGCAAACAGATTTGAACTTTTAGGTTTGCTCGAAGCGAAGATGCTCAAATCGAACAGTTCGATTCTAAAACGCCCATACCCCGAATCGAACGGGGATGCCCTTTCGGACCCGGTTTTCTAGACTACTTACAATTATGTCTTCGAGATTTTTATTTCAGTCGAAGACCTAATTGTTCGGCAATACCGATTATGTTTTGTGGCATATCTTTTCTAGACCGGTGCAATACCATTATGCGATATGGGCTTATGATTATTGAAGTTAGAATTGGTTTTTAAGGTTTTACGCTCGTACTCGGAGTCTACTCACAATTTGCATTCGCAATATTATTTGTTTTGTGCGAAAGCGAATTGTTCGCCTAGGCACGCCTCGGTTCTCTGAACGCCCAGACTCGGAGTCGAACCGAGGCACCCCGAAGGGTCAAGAGTTCCAGTCTTGTGCAATACCGTTATGCGACCTGGGCAATATAAGATAACAGAAATAACACTTTTTAAGATTAACGAAGAAATCAAACAGAAAGCAGAGGAATCACCTCTTTCCAGAAACCACAATACAATCATTATCCGTACCATTTGCATTCATCGCATTAACAAACAATTTCTTATCCACTTTTTTATTAGGTGTTGGATTACTCGGTCCAGAATCATGATAATAAATATGTTTATCATCAAAACCGGTTATAACAACTGCATGCCCTCGATAAGAATCTTCCCTTCCTACAATTTTATTATTATCAATTAAGACAAGTGGGACACTTCCGCTTTCAATATATTTTTCAAGCGAAGAAATCGAAATTTTCTTTTTCTCAAAGATATTGTAATCTAATAACTTTTCAATAGATTTTGTAACTACCTGAATGTCAGTAAATTCCAAAATTTTATCTGCGTCTTTGCCATAATGTTCTCTATAAAATTTCTCCCCATCTAAAAAAGGCTCGAGGTCTTCCTTTGAATAAAATTTAATCCTTAACCCCACATCATATAACACCGAAGCAATCTGAGGAGTATATGTCCAATGATTTCTTTTCCTTCCAGTTAATTTATCTAAATCCTCTAAAGAATATTCCTTACCTAAAAAATATTTTATAATACATTTACCAGCAACTTGCAAACACTGATTACCATCTCCATCATTCTCATAAAATGGTACATCGAGCATCATACTCACTCAAGAAAGAACCACTTTTTAAGATTAACTAGAATTCGTATACTCGAGATACTTGAACAAAATACTCGAATTATCTCCAATCATCTTTTTCACAAGCCCTTTAAAGAAAACCTTTGTTGGACCTAATTCATATGCTCGAGATTTATATGCTTTATCAATAAAATTTTGATTCTTCCATTTCATTTGCATAAATCTAAACCTGCTTAAATTCGTTATATGAATTCTATTTCCAGTAGAAGAAAAAATAAAACCAACATTCTTTCCATACTTACGCTCCGGACGAGTAATTTCTCTCAAATGTGCATTTAAGCCATCTATAGTATTCTTTACTTCTTCGGCTTCTAACCCATCAGAATAGATGCTGTAATTTTTGGAAAAATCTGTAGAAGAATTGTAACCAAGACCACTCGTAATAGACATTTCGATTCTACGTTGTAATGGAGTAACCATATTTAGATTCAAAAAAACATCTTTTTAAAGATTATTGTAATATTTTTAATCAACCATCTCAATCTTAATCTTAACAGTTCTAGGGATATTAATCCTCATAACACTATGAAGAATCTTATCATTAGCAGGTAAATCAACAATTCGTTTATGAATTCTCATCTCGAATCTATCAAAGGTTGCAGTTCCATCGCCACAAGGAGATTTCCGAGTAGTCACTTTCAACCGCTTTGTCGGAAGAGGAATCGGCCCACTTATTGGAATCCCAGCACCGCTAGCAATAGTCTTTATTCTATCGATAACCTCATTCAATTTACCGATTTCTACACTTTGCAATTTGATTCGTACGGTTGACATAAAACACAAACAAAAATTACACTTTTAAACCTTGCTGTCCTCAAACCCTCATGAAACTCAAACGCATCTTCCTTGTTGTTTTATTCGTCTCTTCTTGCATTTTCTACTACCAATTAACAGAAGAAACAATCATAACCACCAACACAATCGTAGCAAGAGTAATTGACGGAGACACACTAGAACTTACTAATGGACAAAAAGTTAGACTCAAGGGAATTAACACTCTTGAAAAATCAATGCCATTCAACCAAGAAGCAACAGAATTCGTCAAACAACTAGTTGAAAACAAATCAATCAGCGTAGAAAATCATGGTATAGATAAATACGGAAGAACCTTGGCATACATATCCATCAAAGAGAAAAACATAAACGAAGAAATTCTAAAAGAAGGTCTCGGCACATTATACTACTACGAAAAAGACGATCACTACGAAGAATTAAAACAAGCCGAAGAATTCGCAAGACTAAACAATAAAGGTCTCTGGAAGAAATCTCCGAATGCAAACTGCTTAAAACTTATTCAATTAAAATACCAAGAAGAACCAACACGATGTTCCGACGACGAACTCTTAGTTTTAGAAAACCTCTGCGATGAAATGCGAATAATAATTAAAGATGACGCAACCCATATTTACAAGGAAACAATTCCTCAGGGAATCTTTACAAAAAAATTCTCGTGCATCTGGAACGACGCGGGCGATTCACTTTATGTCTATGATGAAAAAGGTTTATTAATCTTCTACCGTTACTCTTGATATGTTAATTGACACGACAACAAATACACTAATACAATTAATTCAGAATCCCATATTAACTCTTTTCTCAAAAACCTTATCGCTAATTTTCGACCCACTAACTCTAATTGCAGTTTCTTTAATTATTGCAATATATCTCTACTTTAAATCTTCCAAAAAACAAAGCATAATTTTTATCTCGGCAGTTTTTCTAACAGGAATTCTAATAAAAATATCAAAAGAAGTTTTCCATAGAACCCGTCCTCTAAATCAAATAATTCAAGAAACGGGATTTTCATTTCCAAGCGGACACTCGACTATGGCAGTTGTCTTTTTTGGATTAATCTCTTACTTATTTTCAAAAAATAAATCTAAGAAAACAAAAATAACAATCTCACTACTCACAATTATAATTATTATTCTAATTGGATTTACTAGAGTTTATCTAAATGTTCACTGGCTAACCGACGTCATAGGTGGATTTTTCATCGGGGGGATAATTCTCCTATTAACTATTTTTATACTTGAGAAGTCTTCTTGATAACATAAACTTCATCACCACGTTTTACTGCAATACCAAAATCAACACCAACCTCTTGTCCTTTTTTTGCTATCTTAACATTTTTACTTTTGAATTCTATACTCTTTACAATAGCTCTTTGAATTGGTGCATTTTTCGAAATTAAATAAACATCATCATCAACTTTTAATCGTCCTGCAAACATTTTTACTGATGTTGCTTTAGCTTTTGGCCAATATTTTTCAATCTTCCCAACAAACTCCTTTCTCTCCTCTTGTTCTCCGTGCTCACTAAAAGAAAAATCGTCAGCCGTAGGCATCTTGAAATAAAATCCAGAACTAAATCCTCGATTGTAAACTTTTTTTAAACGAGCGATTCCTTTAATAATTTCCCCTCGACTCAATTTTTTATCAAGTGCTTTCCGATACTCAGATACGACAGTAGAGACATATTCAGGACTCCGATTTCTTCCCTCAATCTTAAATGACTTAATTCCCGCTTTTTTCATGTTTTCAATAAAAGGCAAGGTACACAAATCTTTCGCAGACATCACTCGATTATTTTCCAATTTTAATTCGTTACCTCCATCATCTTTAACCTCCCAAATCCGTCGACACGGCTGAGCACACTGCCCACGATTAGCTGAAATTCCATGGACAAACTGCGAAGTAAAACACCTACCCGAAACCGCGACACACATAGCCCCATGACAAAAACATTCAACACTAATCACCCTTGACACTTTTTTAATCTGCTTCAAATTCAACTCCCTCGCAAGAACTATCCGCTCCGCCCCAAGACCCTTATAAAACTTCGCAGCGACGACATTCGAAACAGACGCCTGAGTCGAAATATGAAACGGAACGCCATATTTTTTACATAACCCAATCACCGAAATATCCCAACAAATAATCGCATCAACTTTTCCCTTAACAGCCTTAACAACCCCTTCAAGTTTCTTCAACTCACAGTCATAAACAATCGCATTCAAGGTCAGATACATCTTAGGTTTCCGAGGAGAACTACCACAAATCCGCCGAACTTTCCTCAAATCCCTAACATTAAAATTCTTCGCATTAGCCCGCATATTAAATCTCTTTATCCCAAAATAAACCGCGTCAGCTCCCGCCTCGACAGCCGCATACAAATTCTTAAAATCTCCGACAGGCGCTAATAGTTCATAATCTGACTTCATATTCCTCAAAGCAAAAATTCAATTATAAGTTTAACTACATAAGCCCAAAATATGTCGCAATTGCAAAGTTACAAAAGTTTATAAATATCAAAGATATAAAATACTATGGAAAAATCAATTAAACAAATTGAAAAAAACATTTCCGCAAGTTTTGGATACGTAAAAAAAGATATGTTAATGCTTAACGATGCGTTCTCAGATATCCACGAAAAGATACAACATCTAAGTTTAAATCACGCAACACTCCTCGAGGAAATAGAAAAACTTCGGATAGAAGTTACGAAGAGTTCTGAAACTAAGACTAAAAAGAAGACTAAAAAGAAATAGTAAGTCTTTTAAATCAATTCTTCAACTAATTTACAAGCCTTAATAGTATAATGGTTAGTACACGGCCCTGTCGCGGCCGAGACCCGAGTTCAATCCTCGGTTGGGGCGTAACCCCTTTGGAGCATAATCAATGAGCTTCCAAGCGGAAAACAAAACTCCGACTTCTAAACGACACCTGCAAGATACCTATAAAGAACCCGTGCAAAACCTCGTCGTTAATAAATAGTGTTTGCTCTTTAAAGCATGAAGAGAGACCCATACAAGCACAAAGAGAAATACTACAGCTGGAAAAAGGCAGTTAGAGAAGGCATTCCCGACATCAGCAGAAAGAATTCTGAGATTATTATAAGATATATCGAGGATATGGAAATCGGCAGAAATGTTTCTTCAAGAAGTTCAAAAGGTCCGAGAAGTTTTATTAGGCTTAACACCTTGAGGCAAAAAATGCTATTTTTCTCTAGGCGATTTAAAATTGAATTTGGACTTGATGATATTACCCAAGTGACTGAAGACCAAATAATAGGATTCTTTGCTAAAATTAGAACTGGAGAAATAGCAAGAGAAGATGGAGGAACCTATGCTTCAATTGACACCTATGGGAAAGCTTTCAAGTCTTTTTGGCATTGGTGGATTAAGGTAAACAGAAAAGAAGGAATCACAATCCAAGATATCACTATAGATTTAGATGTTAGAAGGGATAAACCAAAATGGGTTTATTTAACTGAAGATCAAGTTAGAAGTTTTTGCGATAATTCGACATTTAAATATCGGACAATGATTATGTTTTTGTTTGACACAGGAATTCGGGCTCCAACTGAATTGATTAATATCAAAATATCAGACATTCATAATGATTTCAAAGAAGTCCATATTAGGGACGAGATAAGTAAGACTTTTGGAAGAAGAATAAAGCTGATGCTCTCGTCTGATTTGATTAAGAGGTATGTTAAAGAAGAAAAATTAGAACCTCATGATTATCTCTTCACTTTTAAGCCATATAATGTAAATAGAGTTATCAAAAATACAGCTAAGAAATTATTTGGAACAGGAGTCTCTCCTGCAGGAGAAAAGTTTTCTAATTTAACTATGTATGACTTTAGACACTGTGCCTGCTGCTATTGGCTTCCTAGATATAAATCTGAGTCAGCTCTTAAATATAGATTCGGTTGGAAGAAGTCTGATAAAATCCATTATTACAGCGAGTTATTAGGGATGAGAGATACAATTAGCGAAGAGGATATGTTGATTGACACAACTAAAACAGGGCTTGAAAAAGAATTAGATTCTACAAAAAGGCAAAATGAAATCTTGCAAGAAAGAATGGAATTAATGGAAATCAATATGGCTAAATTTGAAAAGGTTGCTAGTGAAATTTATGGCGTTGTTAATCCTTAAACAATTCCAAACATTCATCTCTCAAAAATCTACTCTCAATTTTTATCTTATTTCCCCCACGCCGATTCAATTCTCTATCTGTTATATCAATTTCCTTAAATCCATGTTTCATTGCATCTTTATTGCTTGCTCCAAAAACAATTTTAGAAACATTAGTTATCCAAGCCATGTAAAAACACATTGGACAAGGCTCACAAGTTGTATAAAGTGTGCATCCTTTCAAGCTTTTGCCTATCTTATTAGTGGCTTTTATAATTGCCTGACTTTCTGCATGAAATCTAGCGTCGCCAACAGGTCTTTTCCCCGCCTTAGATATTATTTCATTTCCCTTGACAATTACTGCTCCAAAATGATGTTTATTTTTCCTAGCATCTTTTATAGCTTCACGCATAAAATCCTTTTTTTCCATATAAGAAACAATAAATAGAAAGAGTATAAAAATGTAACTCTAAAAATCTTTTAATGAGAATTAAATATTTCAGTTAATTCTTTAAATAAACAATCCCTAATCAAATTATGGAAAAGAATCAAATTTGGAAAATATGTATTTGCGGAGTAATCAAAAAAGACGATAAATATCTTATCGTAAAAAGAAAATCTGATGATCTTAATAAAGCAGGATTTTGGGAATTTCCTAGTGGAAAAGTTGACTTCGGAGAATCGTTAAATGAAGCATTATCGAGGGAATTACTTGAAGAAATTGGAAATAGTTTTTCAGAAAAAGAAACAAAATTAATCGGAACATCAGAATATACTATTGAAAAAGAGGATAATATAAGGTATACAGTTCAGATTAATTATTTAATAGAAATTGATGAAACACCTGAAATAAAACTAAGTGGGGAGCATGTTGCTTTTGAATGGGTTAATAAAGAGGATGAGAAGTTAGACGATTTTCTTAAGGAGATAATTGAGAATATAGAATAATTCTTCTAAAAATTCTAAAAATAACTTCTAGAAAAGAATAGATAATCCTAAAAAGGTCTTAATTCTAAATACTTTTATGGAACTTAAAGGAGAGAGAATCATTCTGAGAGAGTATAGAAAAGAAGATGTGGGGAGAATAGTCGAGATAGCAAACAATAAAAAAATTGCTAAAAATTTAGCTGGAATTTTTCCCTACCCATATACATTAGACGAAGCAAAAAAATGGATAGAGATAGCAACTTCTCCAGAAAAAATTAATACACATTTTGTAATAGAATTTGAAAGAGAAATGATTGGAACGATTTCATTTAGTGTTAAGGAAGCAGAAAGAAAAGGAACTGCTGTTTGTGGGTATTGGATAGGAGAGGACTGTTGGGGAAAAGGATTTGCAACAGAAGCATTGAAATTAATGTTGGATTATGCGTTTAAGAATTATGACATTAGAAGAATGGAAGCAGGAGTTTATTCATGGAATCCCCCCTCTGCGAATGTTCTAGAAAAATGTGGATTCAAAAAGGAAGGAGAATTAAGAAAAAATATTTGTCATTTTGATGAAATATGTAACGAGCTAAGATATGGAATATTAAAAGAAGAGTGGGAAAAGAAGAGATGAGAATCGAAGTAGAAATAAGAGGAAAAATTGATGATTTTGAAGACACTCTAAAAAGATTTCAAGGAAAAGCAAACTTTATTGAAGAAAAAGATAGAATCTCATTTATTTATTTTAGGGAGGGGAAAGATCCAGAAGATGTTGATAGTATTAGAGAAGATCCTGTTGATTTAAAATTAAGGGTGACAAATAAGTCTGCAGAAATGGTAATGAAGTATGGTCGGTGGGGTGTAGAGGAAAGTAGAAAGGAGTTTTTATTCCCCTTTGAATTAGAAAAATTTGGATCAGCTCTTGAATTTTTTAAACATCTTAATTGGTCGAGGGGAGTTTTAATGGATACAAAAACATATTTATTTGAATACAAAGGTGTTGAATTCGCACTTGTAAAATCTGGAGAAACAGTTTATTTCGAAGCGGAAATATTGGTAAATAACCCGAATGAAGTTAAGGATGCGATAGAGAAAATAAAAAAGATTTGCATTGAAGTTAACTTAGAAATATTTGAAGAAGGTGAATTTATCGAAATGATGAATAACTTGAACAAAAGGAAAGATAGAATTTTTGATATGCAAAAAGAGAATTTTAAAGATATTAAGGATAAGTTTGAGGAATTTTTTTAAAATTATGGAACAAGAGGTAATGGATATTGTAACTTATACTCAGGATTCTGCTATGCTGTTATTGGCTTTGAAGAATAAGGGTTCTGTGGGGGAGTGAGATAATTAATTTTATAAGTCGGACAATACTGATATTTTCATGCCAAAACTCCTAACAAAAAGGAAGTGTTTCAATAAAAGCTGTTTTGCCCGTTATGAGTAATTTGAGTTATAAGGAGTTGGAAATTGGAAAGGGAGATTTGGCAAGTTATGAATATGAGAGAGTTACTTATGATCCTTCGGTTGTCGATGAGGAAAGGCAAAAGATTAGAGATGCTCTTGAGAAATATTGTGAGTTAGATACTTTGGAGGAAGTTGAGATTGTTGGAAGGTTAGGAAAAGAATTAAAAGGTATTGGAGAGGAGAATTAATAAGGAGAAAAAAAT
>JAYEHV010000041.1:0-2236 GCA_034716495.1 Nanobdellota archaeon | reverse complement strand
GGGCTTATATATCCTTCTGGCATATATTTTAGTTCTGTATATTTTTCTTTTTCCCGATCTCTCCCTAATGTTTTCTTAACAGAGCTATCAAGGATAATTTTAAGCTTTTGTTTCTTCTGAGCACTTTTAAGATTCATATTGCTTAGAAATAATCCTAAAGATTTGGTTGAAAACATCTGTTCCGAAAAGCCCAGAATATAAATTGTTTCTTCTTTTGGACAATCATCAATTATTTTTTTAAATGCTGTTTTAAATCCTTCGTATCCTTCAAAAACTGCAGTATTCGTTCTAAATTCTTTTTCTGTTTTGAGTTTCTTGAGTTCCGGAACTAATTCTTCAATTTTCTTTTTCCTTTCTTCTTCTTTTTCAAGAAACATTTCAGGAGAAGATGCATCAAAATACTTTCCATCTTTTTGAACAGCATAAACAACCAATCCCTTCGTAATCAAAGAATTTAAAGATTCATAAACTCTTGAATTTGATATCCTTGTCTCCTTAATCATAGGTCCTGTAGTTATATGAGGATTTTTCAACAGAAATAAATAAATCGTTGCCTCATTCTTTGATAATCCCAAATCTCTAAGCTTTCCTTCCATATAATCTTTTATCTCACCTAAGTATATAAACGTTTCTCCTTTTCGGGAGAAATAATATTTAAATATGTTTATTTACCTGTTCCTACTATATCATAATAACTAAATTATGAAGGAAAACAAAATGACTTTAATAACAAAATTAGAAGATAGCGAAGAAGGACTAATCGGAATTACAGAGCGGAATGAGAGAGTTCATCTAGGTAAACCTAGAATCTATAAACGTGTTGTTGATTTTGAGTATAAATCTTATGAGAAAGCAATTGGAGCTTTTTCTGAAAACTATATTCAAAAATTAAATAAGAAACAGAGAAAAAATAAAATAAAAAATGATGAACAAGAGTTTAGGGAAGATGATACTGCCTATTGGTATTCTAACCCTGACGACTTTGAACAATATACAAGTAACCGAGCCTTTTCTGTGGGATACTTAAGATTCGAAAAAAACAAAGAAGATACATTTAGGGTAAAACCCATGGATAAGTACTTTGTAGAGGACGAGGATAGATATCTTAAAATTCATAGGAAAGGAGATAAATAAAATGAAAGCAAAAAAATTATTTATAGAAAAAGTAGAAGAGAAGAATTTGACAGAACTTACAGAAGAAGAATTTAACTCTTTCATTAAGTCAAGCAAAGTGGAGTCTGTCTACAAGATCGAAAAAATGATAAGTACCATTCCCTATGCTAAGAGTGGAGGCGATGGTTGTCCTTGGGGAGTAAGTGAAGGGGATGTTAAATGGGAAAGAGAATTACAGTTAGATCGTCATTTAGAGGGGATAGTTAGGAGATACCCCGATGCAAACGCATATATTCCATTTAAACATGTATTCTATAAAAACAGTGAAAAAAAATTAATAGATAGAGAACGCGCTTATCATGAGATTTCTTGGGAGAACACAGTGTATCATATTCTGCCGTTGAAGATAGATAAATCACGTATATGTAGTAAACAAAATGACAGAGAATGTAAAGAAGATTAATTCGACAGAACTCACAGAAGAAGAATTTAACTCTTTCATTAAGTCAGGAAAGATGGAATCAGTCTTCAAATTTTTAACCAGTAGCTATCAGTTGCACAAGTCCGCAAATAAATTTTTTAGGTTCAGGTTGTCCGACGAAGTTGGACGGAACTGTTAAGAAAAATTTATTTGCACTAAATACGATAGTTTAAAATTGATTTTTCACGCAAAATTTTTGTGCAACAAAAATCAAATGAAAAATCAATTTTAAAAAATCGCTAACTGAGGAGGCTACTTGTAGGGAACCTTGGGTTCCGTCGAGCTACATCCTCTGTATAAACCCCCGCTTAGGCCGAAACAAATCCCCCGACCTCAACAACTTCCCAATCGCCTCATCAACATCTGCCGTCTCCATCTTTCCCTTCAACGCCTTTTCAACTTCCTCTAACGGAATCAGCTTCCCCAACCGATTCTCCAAATCCTCCACCGTTTCACGAACCATAGAAACTTTATTCCGAGACGAAGCAGAATTCCCACTAATCCTATCAATATCAATCGTCTTCGTCTCCTCATCATAACCGACCTGCATAAGATAACCTTTAACCAAACCAATCGCAATCCGCGCATCCTCGACGGTAACCTTCTTATTCAACTTCATCCGAGCGTGCGCCTCCGCCAAAC
>JAYEHV010000040.1:0-9863 GCA_034716495.1 Nanobdellota archaeon | reverse complement strand
TTAAGAAGAAATTTCAAGAGGGGAAATTAGAACTTATTGATAAGATTGTTGAATTAGATGCTATGTGGAGGAAGGAGAAAAAGAATGTTGATGATTTAAGGGCTGAACGGAATAAGATTTCTGAAAAAATTAATCAGTTGATGAAGGCTGGAAAGAAAAGTGCGGCTAAGAATTTAGTCGAGGAGGCAAAAACAATTCCAAAGAAGATTGAAAAGATTGAGGCCAAGGTTGGAAAGATGGCAAATGAAATTAAGATGATTATGATGAAAATTCCGAATATGATTGATGCGTCAGTTCCTAGTGGAAAGGATGGTTCGGAAAATGTTGAGAGGGGGATTATCGGTAAACCAAAAATTCCTGATTATGAAATCTTTAATCATGTTGAGTTAATGGAGAAAATGGGGCTTCTTGATTTGGATAGTGCAAGGAAGACTTCTGGGACAGGATTTTATTTTTTGAAGGGTGATCTTGCGAGATTGCATTCGGCAGTTCTTTCGTTTGCGAGAGATTTTATGATTGAAAAAGGGTTTGAATATTGTATTCCTCCTTTTATGATGAGGGGTGACGTTGTGAAGGGTGTTATGAGTTTTGAAGAGATGAATACTATGATGTATAAGGTCGAAGGAGAGGATTTGTATATGATTGGGACGAGTGAGCATTCTATGATTGGGATGTTTAAAGACAAGACTTTGAAGAAGGGTGAAGTTCCTCAGATGTTGACAAGTTATTCTCCGTGCTTTAGAAAAGAAAGAGGTGCTCATGGAATTGAAGAGAAAGGACTTTATCGTGTGCATCAATTCGAGAAACAGGAGATGATTGTTATTTGTGAGCCTGAGGAATCTTCTGAATGGTATGATAAAATGTTGAACTTCACCGTTGAATTTTTTAAGAAACTAGGTATTCCTGTTAGAAAATTTGAATGTTGTTCTGGAGACTTGGGGGATTTGAAAGCGAAGTCTTGTGATGTTGAAGCGTGGTCTCCTCGGCAGAAAAAATATTTTGAAGTAGGTAGTTGTTCTAATTTGACTGATGCACAAGCCCGAAGATTAGGGATTAAAATTAATGGAGGACAGGGTAATTATTTTGCACACACATTGAATAATACTGTTGTTGCTTCTCCTAGAACATTAATCGCATTAATCGAAAATAACCAGAATAAAGATGGTTCAATTAATATTCCAAAAATTCTTCAGCCATATATGGGTGGGAAAAAGAAGATTGAGATGAAGAAATTATAGTTTGTACTTCTTAAACATATTATTTCAGTCCAAGCAAAACTTCTCATCCAAACTTTTATAAACCAAAATTCAAATAACTAATTATGAAATGTATAAGTTGCGAGAAAGAAACTGTAGAAAGTGTTAAGTTTCCGTGTCCAAAGTGTGGTGAGAAAATCTTAAGATGTAAAAGGTGTCGAAGTTTATCAATAAAATATAAATGTCCGAAATGTGAATACGAAGGACCTTAAATTTCATAAAACTTGGTTAAGATGGCTACAGCAGGAATTCAATTTAAAATAATGCCTACGGGGGTAGATATAGATTTAGAGGAACTTAAGATAAAGATAAAGGCAAAAATAGAGTCTTTTGAATCGGGAATTTTCAATAGTGCAGAAGAGCAACCTATTGCATTCGGTCTCAAGGCACTTATTATAACTATGGCACTTTCTGAAGACGAAGAGTCTGATTTAATAGAGAACGCCTTGGGTGAAATCGAAGGAGTATCCTCTGTGGAACTAATCGATTATCGAAGAGCTGTTGGATAAACACTGTTCGCGATAATTCTATAAATTTCTATAAAAATAATTAAATTTATAATCTCAGAATTTCTAATTCTAATATGACTCTAACAAATGAACAAACTGAGCAGATAAAGGAGAGACTTCTGAAACAACTTTCTAATTTTTCCAAAGATAAAAGGGAGCAAATTACTCAACAAGTGAATACGATGACTCCTAACCAGATTGAGGATTTTATTAAACAAAATCAGCTAACACATCTTGGAGGACAGTGTATCTTTTGCTCAATTATTTCTGGTGAAACGCTTTCTCTTCGAATCGCTGAAAATGAAAACAACATTGCAATTCTGGAAATCAATCCTTTAAGTAAGGGGCATACGCTAATTGTTCCGAGGGAACATTCGATGAAAATAGAATCTTCTACACAAGATCTTGCTAAGGAAGTTAAAGAAAAACTTCAAGAAAAATTTAATCCAAAGCGAATAGAATTAAAAGAAATTAATGTTATGGGACATCCACTGGTAGCTGTTGTTCCAATCTATGGAGGAGAAACAGAAAGAAAACAGGCAACAGAGGAGGAACTCAAAACTCTTCAAGAAGAGATATTAAAAAAACCAAAACTTGAAGAACCAAAGTCTGAAGAAGTTACATTAGATATTAAGGAAAAATTATTCAAAACTCTTCCAAGAATTCCTAATTAAACCAACCCTATTAAAAACCTGACGAACTCTTCTCTTAAAAAAACGTATAAGATAAATGCAATCAAGAATGCTGGAACAAAAGGTAATCCTTCTTTAATCATAACCTTACTTTTTCGCTTCAATAGTTTAATATCATCTAGAGACAACCCTTCCCAATTAGCTTTAATTACTTTCCTCCCAATTTTAATATCTTTGGCTAACCAATCACCTTCACGAAGATTCTCTCCAGAAATTGTTCGCGTCATCGCAACATCTTCAAGCCCTTTTGCAAAAACATATAATATGGGCAAAACCAAAACAAAAATTGCAAGGAATAAAAAAATCCAATTAACATAACTAAATACTAATAAAACTGTTCCTGCTAAAATTAGATATCGAATCCACAAAGCTGAAAAGCCTGTACGGATTTTTTTGTTTACTTTTTTAAAATTTTTAACATACAAAACAACGGAGTAAGTCAAACCATACATAGAACCTGCAACCATCAAAAACAAAAGAAAAACTCCGATATTAACTAAAGTATCCATAAATCTCGTTCCAATAAAAAATGCCGTCATTGCGAATAATAACTTAGCGTCACCTCCTGCGAAGATTCTTCCATAATAAAATAGATTCATAATGGCAAACAAGATAACTAGGGCTAATCCTGCTTGAAAAACAATAGTCGAATCTTTCTCAAAAATTGCTTTAAAAAAGATAAAAGAAAAACTAGCCATAATCAAAAATAAATTCAACCAATTATCGACTTCCCGTCTCTTCAAATCTTGCAAGCAAGCTATAATAATTCCAATAAAAAACAGCCAAAATAAAAATCCGAACGTCATCATTATTTCCTCAACTTTCTCCCACTCTTTTTCCCTTCTACAACATCTTTTTCCTTAGAAACATTTTGCGTCCTAAATTTTCCTCCTCGTTTGTATCTTCCGACGAGCCGTTTTCTCTTTAAATCTTTCTTCGTTCTTCTCCGCTCATTTCCCCTGTAATCCATTAGCAAAAATCTCCTGATTTGTTTCCAGATTTTTGATCAGCAAGGACTTTGTCATTGCATAATCTAAAAAACCCTTCAATTTCAAATTTATTTATCATTAGCAAAAATCTCCTGATTTGTTTCCAGATTTTTGATCAGCAAGGACTTTGTCATTGCATAATCTAAAAAACCCTTCAATTTCAAATTTATTTATCATTATTCAACCTCCACGACAAATTTATCATCAACCAAACTTATTAAATATTTCTTTCCAAACTCAAACGAAAATCCTACTGGAAAATTTATTTTATATCTATCCGTAGCTTTCAAATACATCCCTTTTCCAATAATTCCCCTACTAAAAATAAGATTTCCATTTTCAAATTTAGTTAAACTTTCAGAATAAAGTCCATTTTCAAAAAAATCTCGACTCTTTAATCTTGCCTCCTCTTCAAAACTTCTTCCCTTCAATGTCAAATCACTAAAAATAAACTCAGTCATCACTCCATCAGATAAAACTCCTGAAATAAAAACCTCTCTAAACTTTTCAGTAAAATCTTCTGTTCCAAAAACTTCTGTTTTACTTGTCTCAATCAAAGAATCCTCTATCAAACTAATTTCTCTCATCTCAAAAATTTCCAAATCATCTTGAACTTTCAAAACTTCCTTCGGAGAAACCATTGAATTTGAAGCATCCTTCTGAAGAACATCATAAATTACAACACCACATAAAGACAGCGTTATAAAAACTAACCACAACCCAAAAAACTGTGCCTTCTTAGAATACTTACAATCACCCACCATATCCAACCTCCGCTAACGCACTATCCAAATCCATACCACCTTCAACTAGATACCTAGCTTCGACAAATTTTTCATAATCTGAAACATAATCAAAAACATCATTTAATCCAGTCTCATCCTCATCATAAATCTTAACACCGGCATCAACATTATCAAATTTTTCAACAACTCCGGCTCCCAAAACAAAAATTAACAAAATAGAAACAATCAAAACAATCACAATCGTCGCAATAAACATTGTAATAAAACGTCCTATTACCCCTTTTTTATTTAATTTAGAATTCATTACTAATCAATACTTGCCCTTTTACCTCGGCAGTAAATTTACTTCCTCCATCTAAAACGTAAACAGGATAGCTCCAATCATAATATCCCGGTTCATACTTTTTCAACCCCTCACTTAATTTATCGCTTTCAAAAATTTCTAAGACCCAAAGTGCACCAGAATCTCCTTGGGATAACTTTGTAACTTCTCCCGAATTTTCAACCTTCAACTCCAGATAAACTCGTTCACTCCCAACGCTATCAAATCCGCAATAAGAAAGAATATTTTTCCTATCCTCTACAGAAAGAACGTCTAAATCTAAAACACCGTCGGGAGAAACACATTCCATAATATTTCTCGCTAAAATTCTTGCCTCAACATCTCTGACATCAATATCGTGTGCATACAAAACAGAAGAAATCCCTAAAATTACAAACGCTATAAAACTAACTAACAAAATACTGTAAATCATCATAATCCCTTCTCCCATGGTTCCGCGATTATTCATTAGCAAAAATCCGTAGGACTTTTTGATCAGCAAGGACTCTGTCATTGCATAATCTAAAAAACCTGCTTTAGATATTTTACTCATCCCTTATGCTCACCACAAATTTATTTTCCTCTTCTCTGACACTTACAGAATACCTACTAAAATAAGGATAGCCTTTAAAAGAACCTAACCCTTCAACCATAATAAAAATCTTACCTTCCTTAACTTCAACTTTCTGAACAATCCCATTAATGTTATTTTTTTCAATCTCAAAACTCATTCCTGGAACTGCCACATCAATCCACAAAGCTATCTGCTTCTCCAAAACCTGTTGCTTTACTCCTCGAGCATTAATCTTTCCGGCCGTCGCTAATAAAAACAACGCAAGGATAAGTCCTACTAAAACTAAATGAATAATTGTTTGATGCAAAAGTCCTCCGTGTTTGTTTTTCATTTTATGCAGGTATTGTAAGGTAACGTGTACATTCAATTTTATCTAAATCACTCATAGGAACCATCCAGATAAAGTTAACTTTTTCCATTTTTTTAAATAATTCAGAAGGTGATTTCCCAGTTACAATCTTACTGCTCACCCAGACAAGAGGGATATTAGAAACAACCTTCGTTACAAGAGTACTATATTTATTCATTACATACACGAGAGCTATATCCTCTTCTTGAAGGTCAATTTCTGAACTCAAAATAAATCTTGGAGAGGGTTTATTTGAACCTAACATCGGTAAATAATCATTATATGTTTCTTTCCTCCCAGGCATTTTAGTCTCAATGTAATAATCATAAAAACCTTGAGTAAACTTTTTTTTGTTTGTATCTGTATTAATAGAATTCTCATCTACTGCTTCATTCGAGGTTTGTACATTGTCTGCTGTAGAATGGATTCTTGCAAATACCAAACAATACCTATTATCAACTAACCAACTCCTATGAACAAAATCAAATTTCCCTTCGCCAAACATATACCATCCGCTAGCCACCGCCTTAGAAATTTTCCCATAAGTCTCATTGGGTTCAGCACTGTCAATAGTCACAACTTCAGTTTTACATTTCAATGGAAACGACCCTTTCAAATCAGTCCCGAGTTCTTTAAGGTTTGGTAAATTTGATCGTAGAATAACACTCTGCCGACACTGTTGCCAATCCAATTCATCCTCATTCCAATATTCAATAAAAATAAAATACATACTCAATCCCAAAAATATCAATCCTAAAATCAGAGAAATAATCAACTCATAATGTATCGCACCTTTTTTATTCATCATAATAAACTTTTTATCCATCTTCTTTAAGTATCTCAAGAGAAAGGGGTTTAAAAATATTCGTGGAACCTATAAAATTATTATGCAGGGACAGCAACTCCAGAAACGTTGTATATCGATAAATGATTGTCTTCGTCATCTAAAATTAAATTGTTGACGGCTGGAACTGTGTATTTCTGGGGATTGTCTGATGAAAAGTAAATGTAATCCACAACTGATTTGTATTGGACAGAAATTCCTTGGTCGATTAATATTTGGGGATTGACTAATGACTCTATTCCGTTTTGATCTGCGGTTAAATTTCCTTGTAATCTGTTGAGGAAACTTGGAGCTGACGTTGATGCGAGGTAGTAAGAATTTTCAAAATGCGAAGTAAGGTTTGTGTAATCTCCTCCCGTTACAAATGTAGAATAAGGTGTTTGGTTTATTTTATTGGTAACCTTTCCGAGAGTGTTTATAGAATAGAGGGGGTCCTCAAAATCTTCTATAGGAATGTAAGATTCTATTGATGCTGACCGATTCCAACTAACTAAATTACCTTTGTCCTCGATAATAAATGTGATGTTTAAAATAATTTTTAGATTCCAAGGATCTTCCTGAGTTAGTGATATCTGAGGATTTAATAATTCAATATTCGCATTAATCTTGTTGGCATTTCCTGTCAGGAAATTTTGCATAGCTGTGAATGTTGCATCTTCCATTAAATCTTGATTGATTCCTTCCAGAGTTCCATTAAAGAAAATTTCGTTTAAAGATGAGTTTACATTATTGATATAAGAGCCCGTGTCTAGAATTTTTTTATCGAATAAGAATATTGCCCTATATCCTGAGATAAATAACTGTCGTGGTAAATCTTGTTCGACAGATGCAACGAAATTATTGAGTGTGTTTATACGTTTGGTTATTGTGGAGCGATCTTGAATTAAATTATAAGCCCCATATGAAATTGCAAATAATGATAGGAGGGTTATTGTGATTATTGTAAAAATCATACCTCTTTTTCCTAATACCATTTTCTAACTTGTACCTCCGTTGAAAAAAGAAATGGGACTCCTTCTAAATTGGATGTGCTAATCTGCAAGTCATCTTTGGAAAGATCTACATCTAATTTACCGTCGGAATCAAAATCTAATAATTTGAAAATATTATAGGTTGCAATTTGGATTGCGTCGGTTGCTCCACCGCATTCAGAATAAATCCCACAGTATATTCCTCCAGTGTCTGAGTCTCCATAATTACAATTTGTAGAACCTTGATAATCGCTTGGGATTAACATCGTTAAATTATTCTCGTTAAATTGAACACTCCAATTACACCCTTCGGCGGTGGCGGACACAGAGGTGTACGATGCTAGTTCTTTAGATACCGTATAAATAATTTTATTGCTAATTGATCCTGTGCTAGTGTTTGATGAAGAGAGACCAGTATTTAATTCTAATGTATTGTTGTTTTGAATGAGCGATATAGGTAAATTGATTGTGTAAGGATCTCCGAGTTTCAGGAATTCTTTTTCGTAACTACTTAAGTTAAAAATATTATTTTCATTTAGATTTACATTGCTCGTCCATTTAGGTCCTGAATAAGATATTACATTTGCTTCTAGGGGTGTGGAATTTTCAGGTAGGTTAAATGTTCCTCCATCAGATGTTGAAAATAGTTTTTCTATTGGTGTTACAATTCCTATTGGTGGATTTTCCATCAAGTAGTCGAATTCGATGTATGAGTCTGGATAGAGTTGTGAGAAGAAATCTCCCGTAACTTCTATAGTCTGTTCATAATAGGCGGTCTCTATTAATTCTGTTGCGATTTTCTCGTATATGGATGCTAGGTTGTCAACTGCACTATAGAAACTACCATTACCACAAGAAGCCATGCTTGTAAGTGTTTCCACATTTGCGCCATCACCGAACCCAATAGTATAAATTTTTATCCTATGATCGTTATAGGCATCGCACGCGGACTGAATAGCGTCTTGATTAGCGTTTCCAGTTCCCTGCTCAGGGCATTGCACGTTTGCATCTCCATCACTCATCAATACTATTGATTGAAATTTGTCTACGGTTGAATCTGCTAATATACCTGCTACTGCTTTATTGACTCCACAACAAATACAAGTCCCTCCACCTGCATTCCATGAGCTGACTTCTGATTTTAATGAAACGTTATCGTCTGAAATTGGATGATAATTGGAATCCAATGCCTCACTTGAGTAGGCTGACAACCCAACTCTATTATCTGTAGCGTTGAGAATCATATCAATAAATAAATCGTTTGCGTCTTTGGCATCTTGAATTTTGTTTTCGAATGTTTCTCCGCAACTATTACATGTAGCTTCGCTTCCACACCAATCTCCGCTAAATAAACAGCACCAAAAAGGATACCCACTACAACCTGGCAACATGCTTCCAGATATATCTGTAACTGAAAAAACGTCAATGTCTTGAGTGTTGTTTGTAACATAATTTACATTTTCCATTCCGAATCTTAGGGGTATAGTTTTTTTACTTAATTCAGTATAGTCGAGTAGTGAGGCAAGTGTTGAATTTGTTAGAGTGATTATCTCCCCTTCAGAAGAATCGTTGAAAACTTGCGTACCTCCAATGTTTAGAAATGTATCTATTGAATTATTGAAGTGAAGTGAAATGGTTAATCCTGTTAAATTTCCAGGAACATAAAACCCATCGTAGAGATTAATGATTCCGGATATTCCCGGGAAATAGTATCTTGTTGGTTGTTCATAAGTAACATCGCTGTTATAAGTAATTTTAATGAATCCTCCAGTCACATGTAAATTGGTACCTTTTATTTCTACAATGTTTTGTCCGGAGAGAAAATTTGTTGTGTTAAGACTATAGCCTACAGGAGTGAAGTCATCTACTGATTTTGAAAAGCTTCCAGAGTTTATTCCATTGATATAAATGTCGAAGTCATTGTTTACAACTAGTTCTATTTTTGCAGTGCTTATGTTTCCCTGATAATTTATTAGCGTGCTTATGTTTCCTTCTCCGACGTAACCTCCAAAATAAACATAATTTGTTCGGACATTACTTGAAAGAAATGCTCTTGCTGAAAATCCTGTAACTCCATCACCCCCTCCTATCCCACTTATCACTTGTCGTTCGGTAAAAATATTTTCTGCAGTTTCAAAAGGAGTTATATTTTTAGAAGCTAGTAGTTTGTTGCCATACCATATCCCTATGTTTTCACTAGGACTTATCGAAGACAAAACCTCTTCACTTAATCTTTCTGCGATAGTTATATTTGTTATATAAAACTCACCTATTTGGTCTATAACTGATTTATTTGAATCCAAGATATAGCCTTGAGCTATTAGCTGTCTTGAATAATTGTTGTCAAGTTCCCCAATTTTTAATGAACTTAATGACTGTAAAATATCAGTGGAAACTGAGGAATCTTGTTGTGACTTGTTTATTATAGGTAATGCTATCATAATTGTTATTAAAATTATTATTAACGCAATCAGTGCGTCTATCGTAAAAAATTGAGCTTTTATTTTTATTCTTCCCATATGTAGATATAAAGGGGGGTCGTTTTATTTTTATAAATTGTAAATCTAGTTATCTTAATAAGATTTTTCGCGTCGATATTATTTCTAGTAGC
>JAYEHV010000039.1:0-2264 GCA_034716495.1 Nanobdellota archaeon | reverse complement strand
TATTAAGAGATTATTTTGTGGAAGATATAGAATGTAATGGAGCGAATACTCCGGTTTATATTGTTCATAGAAATTTCAGAAATATTAAAACAACTTTGAAATTTAAAGATAATTCTAGATTGGAAAGTTTTGTAGAAAAGTTAGCGCAAAGATGCGGGAAATCTATTTCTTATTCCAGACCGATTCTAGATGGAAGTC
The DNA here is from genome assembly GCA_034716495.1 of Nanobdellota archaeon. Lineage (GTDB taxonomy): Archaea > Nanobdellota > Nanobdellia > Pacearchaeales > GW2011-AR1 > JAGVXH01. The sequence continues at coordinate 2,066 of JAYEHV010000039.1, read as the reverse complement.
TTCCAGATGGTTCGAGAGTTAATGCGACATATACTAAAGATATCACTAGTCGTGGACCGACATTTACTATTCGTAAATTCACTAAAACTCCCTGGACTCCCCCTCAATTGATTGGGTTTAATACACTTAGTCCGGAAATGTTAGCTTACTTATGGTTATTGATTGAATATAAAATGAATCTTTTAGTTATTGGAGGAACAGCTTCTGGTAAAACAACCTTGCTTAATGCTATTTCTTTTTTTATCCCCCCCGAAGCTCGTGTAGTTTCGATTGAAGATACTCGGGAATTGAACTTGCCAAGGGAAAACTGGTTACCAAGTGTTGCTCGTTCTGCTACAGGATTGGGAGATACGGGAGAGATTAACATGTATGCTTTATTGAAAGCTTCGTTTAGACAAAACCCAGATTATGTAATTGTTGGTGAGGTTAGAGGTAAAGAGGCTTCAGTTCTATTTCAGGGTATGGCGTCGGGACACTCTTCAATTAGTACTATTCACGCGGACTCTGTTGAAACCGTGATCAAAAGATTAGAAACCCCTCCGATTGAATTATCTCCTACTTTGCTAAATGTTATTGACAGTATGTGCATTATGACGCATGCTATTGTTGATAAACATGAGACTAGGAAATTAAGAGAAATCGTGGAAATTGTTGATGTTGATCAAGAGGGTGTTGCAATAACAAATACTCCTTTTGTCTGGAACTCTTTAGAAGATAGATTTTATTTTAAAAAAGAAAGTAAGATTTTTGACAAAATTGCTAAAAGGTATGGTATGCCAAAAGATAAATTATTAGTTGAATTCTCGAGGAGAACACAGTTGTTATACAAATTATATCAAAAAAAAGTTTTTAGGTTCCACGAAGTTCAGGAATTGATTAATGAATATTATAAGAAGCCTGAAGAGGTTCTTAAAAAATTTGAAATTCAATAATCAAAATGGAAAAAGAAGAAATCATTTATCTAGAAGAATTGCTTAGAATTTTTGAAAGTACTTTTAATCAAATGAAGCAAGCTTACATTGAGAAAGATCCAGATAAATTTAATTCTATGAAAAAAGCCCTTGCGAATGTTCAAGAAAAAATATCGAGGGCCACAAAGTGATTTCTAAAAAAGAAGACACTTTTCATAGAATGATTAGTTTAATTAGTAAACAAAAAAGTGTTATGCAAAAATTAGTGGATGCTCATAAAAATCTTTCAAAAGCTAAAACAACTGGCAAACAAAATAAAGCTAAAAGTCAGACAATAAATTTCAAGAGAGAAATTTTTGAAAATAATGAAAAAGCCAAACAAATTGTTTCCAAAATGAATCTAGCTTCCAAATTAGTTGCACTAGAGTATAAGTTAGATGCTACCAAAGAAGAAAAAGAGCGAAATAAAGAGGAGAGTAAAAATTATTATGATAAAAATTTGCCTCTAAGATCTGAAGGAGGAAGACTTTATACTAAAAAAGAATTACATGTCCATGGTCTTGAAAGAGAAACTATAAAAAGAATTAGATTGAAAGAAAAAAATAAACTTAAGAAAAAGAAGGTGGTAAAACAAAGTGATTATGCTAAGGTCTCGCACATTTTATTTTCTAGTTTATCTAAATCTCTTCTGGGTAAAGAGTCTTTTCATAAAATGGAAAGAGACCTTGTTAAAGGAAATCTAGCTTATTCTCCAACAGGGTACGTGTCAGTTATTTTATTTACAACGCTATTATCTTTCTTTGTTGGAGGTTTCTTGTTTTTCTTTTTCTTGTTCTTTAACATAGGGTCTACGTTTCCTATGATTACTAGAGCAACGGAAACAATTAATATAAGATTTTTGAAAGTATTTTGGTTGTTATTGGCTGTTCCTATTGGAACTTTTTTAACAATGTATATTTACCCTCATTTAGAGAAAACTTCTACTGAATCTAGAATCGATCAAGAACTTCCATTTGCAACAATCCATATGTCTGCTATCTCTGGTTCGATGATTAATCCAATAAAAATCTTTGAAATTATCGTAGGTACTGGAGAATATCCTGCGCTTCAAAAAGAGTTTACTAAATTACTTAATGAAATAAATCTCTATGGTTC
>JAYEHV010000038.1:0-10083 GCA_034716495.1 Nanobdellota archaeon | reverse complement strand
CAGCAGGACAGGGACCGATGACTGGGAGGGGGATGGGATTTTGTGCAGATTTCGATGCACCAGGATTTGTGAACCCCGGATTTAGAAGAGGAATGGGTCGAGGTCTCGGAAGAGGAAGAGGACTTGCATGGAGAGCAAGAGCCATGCCCGTACAACAGATCCAGCCAGCTGTAATAACTGAAAAGCAAGAGAAACAATTCTTAGAGGAAGAGTTAACTGCTCTAAAAGAAGAAATGAGAGAAATAGAGAAAAGGTTAAAAGAAGTAAAAGGCTGAGAATTATAAAAGAGAATGAAAGAAAAAATCTCAGTTTTAGGAATAGTTGCAAATGTTTTTTTAGCGATAGGTAAAATAATTACTGGAATCTTTACAAAATCAGCGTCGATTTTAGCGGATGGAGTGAACTCTGGGACAGATGTTTTTGCCTCGACGATAAATCTAATAGGAATTAAAGCAGCTAAAAAACCTGCGGATAAAGAACATCCTTACGGGCATGAAAAAGCAGAAGTAATTTCAGGATTTTTAATAACTTTAGTAATTTTAGGTTCAGGATTTTTTATTATCTACGATGCTATTCGGGGATTTTTAGGAACACCTGTTGTAACTATTTCATATATCGCGTTTATTGTAATAGGTTCTTCCGCATTAATTAATTTTATAATGTCAAAACTAAAAATTCATTATGGTAAAAAAGAAAATTCTGTAAGCCTATTATCCGACGGAATCCATTCAAGAATTGACGTTTTAGTTTCGTTAGGTGTTTTTATCGGATTATTTTTAACAAAATATTGGATTCATTTTGATTCAATAATCGCATTATTAATCGGATTATACATAATAAAAGAAGCATTTGGATTAGGAAAGGAAACTACAGATATTTTATTGGGGGCATCTTCCCCAAAAACTGAAGAAAAGATAAAAGAGATATTGAAGAAAGAAAAAACAGAGTTAGTGGATTTGAAAACACAAAAATTGGGGGGGAAAGTTTTTGCAGAGATAACTATTGAACTTCCTTCAAAATTAAAAATAGACGAAGCTGATAAAATTTCTGGTGAATTAAGAAAAAAATTAACTTCACAGATACAAGAACTTCGTTATATATCAATACAAATTAAATCTCATGATTTACAGAAAGGATATTTTAAACCTTCGTTAGGAAAATGGTTTGGATGGCAGAGAAAAGGAAGATTTAAAAATAAAATTGTGGAAGCTCAGGGGAGAGGTCCCGACGGGTATTGTGTATGTTCTAAATGCGGGTATAAACAGGACCATAAAAGGGGGGTCCCATGTTCAACAATTAAATGTCCCAAATGCACTATAAATTTAACAAGAGAATAAAATGGAAGAAGATTATTATCCTATAAAAACTAAAGATGGAAAATACAGGGTTGGAGGGATAAAAAATAAAATGCCAAAAGCAAATATAAATTTCCGTTTATTTATTTTAGAGGAGAAAGTTAAATGAGACCAAGAAGAATCAAAAGAATCTTTTTCCAGCCGGAGGTAACTTATTTCAAACCGGTAGGAATTCCCATGCGCTATTTAAAAGAAACGGTTCTTAGTTTTGATGAGATAGAAGCAATAAGATTAATTGATTCTGAAGGAATTGGACAAACTAAGGCAGGTAAAAAAATGAAAATAAGTCAGTCTACATTATCGAGATTACTTAAAGATGGGAGGAATAAAATTGCAGATGCGGTTACTAATGGATATTCGATTAGAATACAAGGGGGTAATTTTAAAATGGTTCAACCAATCGGAAGAGGCAGGGGTCAGGGAAGAATGGGGGGGGTAGCCGCAGGTCCCGGAGGAGAATGCATCTGTCCTAAATGTGGGGCAAGGACTATGCATCAGGTAGGCATTCCATGCTATCAGCAAAAATGCCCGAAATGCGGCTCACCAATGACGAGAGAATAATGTTGCAATAAATAAATTGTAAGGAGGTAAAAATGAGAATAGGAATAAGTTCGACAGGAAAAACCTTAGAAGACGAAATAGATGCAAAGTTTGGTAGATGCAATTATTTTTTAATGGTAGAAATTGAGAACGAAAAAGTGAAAAGTGTGAATGCAATTGAAAATACGGCGAAAGCACAAATGGGAGGGGCAGGAATTACAGCCGGAGAGATTGTTGCAAACCAAAAAGTTGATGCAATTATTACTACAAATCTGGGACCAAGAGCGTTTTCTGTATTTGATCAGATGGGGATTAAGATTTACAGGGGACAAGGAAAAATAAAAGACGCTGTTCAGGATTTTATAGACGGAAAGTTAGAGGAACTGACAGATGCAACAGGTCCGCAGCATAAGGGTATTTAAAATCCAGGTTACAAAATGAAAGGAATATATTTATTAGTCGTAAAAGTAAAAAAGCGTATTAAAATCAAGATAGGAGCATTAGGAAAAATAAATTTTGATAAAGGAGATTATATTTATATTGGTTCTGCTCAGAATAATTTAGAAAAAAGAATTGAAAGACATTTGAGGAGTAAGAAAAAAAGACATTGGCATATTGATTATCTTCTAGAAGATAAATCTGTAAAAGTTATAGAAGTCTTTTATCAAAAATCCAAAAAGTCAGAAGAATGTGAAACTGCAAATAGATTATTAAAAACCGAAACTCCTATTTTAAATTTTGGCTGTTCTGATTGTAAGTGTAAATCGCATTTGTTTAAAATAAAAAATTTAAAGAATATTTTCGCCACTCGGCATACCCCTAAATTGCAGAATGTATGGGTAAAATTAAAATTTAACTTATTTGTAAAATGAGAATAGCCATAACTGGAGGAAAAGGTGGAACTGGGAAGTCTACCGTAGCCACTGCTTTGACCGCAGAGTTATCCAAAAAGAACAAAGTTTTACTTGTTGATGCCGACGTGGATTGTCCTGACGATGATATAATTCTTTCGATAAATCTCAAAAAAATAAAAGACGTGGAAACTATGATTCCAAAAATTGATAAGAACGAATGTATCAAATGCGGAAAATGTGGACAGGTGTGCAGGGAAAATGCAATTCTCCAAATCAAAGGAGAGTTTCCAGTTCTCATTTCGGAACAATGCAACGGATGTAAAGCTTGTAAAATTGTCTGTCCTGTCGACGCTATAAGTGAAGCGAAACAAAAAGTAGGAGAAATTTTTATTGGTGAAAAAGAAAATATTACTTTAATTTCAGGAAAAATAAAGCCTGGAGTTGAAGAGTCGAGTTTGATAGTAAATGCTATTAAAAAATTTATAGAACCTAAGAACTATGATTATGTTATTATCGATACTGCGGCTGGAACTCACTGTCCAGTAATTGCTGCCTTGCTCGACGCTGATTTTGGGATCGCTGTAACTGAGCCTACACCTCTTGGAGATCATGATTTAACTCTTGTGTTAGAATTGATGAAACAGCTAAAAATAAAATCCAAGATAATTTTAAATCGGAGCGATATTGCTGATAAAGAGCTTATAGAAAAAACTGCTGAAAAATTTAAGTCTGAAATAATTGCAGAGATTCCATATAGTAAAAAAATTCAGGAAGCGTATTCAAGGGGGGAGGTAATTAAACATGAAGAGATTAAGAAAATTACTGAATTTCTAAAATGAAAACAATAACAATTTTATCGGGGAAAGGAGGAGTAGGAAAAAGTTCAGTGACAGCCTCGCTGGCAGTTCTGTTAGCCAAAAAAGAAAAAATAGTCGCAGTTGATTGCGATGTAGATGCTTCTAATTTAGCATTAGTTCTCGGGGTTAAAAATTTTGAAAATCAAAAAGAAATATCTACTAATGAAAAAGCTTTTGTGAACGCAAAAGCGAAAGGTTGTAAGAATCTGGTCGATGTGTGCACTTTTTCTGCAATCTCGTGGAATGAAAAAAAAGATTTACCCGAAATAAATAACTTTCTATGTGAAGGTTGTGGAGCTTGTAAACTTTTATGCCCTCGAGGAATAGAATTAAAAAAAGTAAAAAACGCAGTCATAGGAGAAGCTAAAACGAATTATAATTTTCCTTTAGTTTTTGGGCAATTAAAAATGGGAGAAAGTGGAAGTGGGAAAGTCGTTCACGAAGTTAAAAAATTAGCCGAAACTAAAAACATAGATATAATGGTTTTGGATTCTGCTGCAGGAATTGGCTGTCCAGTTATTGCTTCTGTCCAAGGTTCAGATTATATCGTAGCTGTTACCGAACCGAACCCATCCGCACTAAGCGATTTGAAAAGGGCTCTGCAAATTGTCCGGCACTTTGGAATTCCTTATGGAGTTATCATAAACAAATATGATTTAAATAATGGTTTTAGCGAAAAAATCGAAGAATTCATGCGAAAAAATAAAATCCCCTTATTGGGAAAACTTCCTTATGACAAAAAATTTGTTCAAGCGTTAGTTAATTTAACTCCGATTGTTGTTTATGACAAAAAATTTGTCCAGGTTTTCCAAAGTATTTTAAATAATATTAAAAATTATATTTCTTATCGTCCAGACAAACAATACCCTCTGTAATTTCCTAATCTCTTCTTAATTCTTCATCAATCTTCTTCGAAATCTCTCGCAACTTCTTAAACGTCGAGCAAACATCCTTTTCAATTTCCTTTGTCAAATCTTCCAAACTATCAAACCTCAAAAAATATCCTTCTTCTTTTTTCATAACCAATCCTGAATCTATCAGCCTTGAAGCATGATGAATCACCGTTGCCCTCGACAAATTAGACCGTTCCGCAAGTTGCTCCGAAGACAAATAATCTCTCTCTTTCAGCAAATGAATAAAAATCCTAAAACAAGATTTCTCCTTATCTCTCTTATTAAACATCCCAAGACAGTTCGAAAACCATTGTATTTCCTCATTAAGAGGTTGTTTAAGCGAAGGTTTAATGTTCAGAATTCTTATTTCTTTTACGTATTCCATACAAATCAAAGGATAGAAAGCTTTATATACCTGTTGATTTAAAATAAACTTGTTGAACTAAAATCAACATAAGTTTAAAATGACAAAAAAAGAAAAAGACAAAAACCTTGAACAATTACAAAGATTACAGGCAGAATTTGATAATTTTAGAAAAAGAACAGTTAGAGAAAAATCTGAATTTTTGAAAAATGCCAATGAAGATTTAATCATCAAACTGTTAGGAATTTTAGATAATTTTGAATTAGCATTAGAACATATAGACGACAAAGGGATAAATATGATTTATTCAGAATTGTATAACATTTTAGAAGATGAAGGATTAAAAACAATCAAAGCAGAAGGGAAATTCGACCCAAAAATCCATGAAGCTTTAATTCAGGAAGAAGGGGAAGAGGACGAAAAAATAATTGAAGAACTTTTAAAAGGATACACACTAAACGATAAAGTTATAAGACCATCGAAAGTTAAAATAACAAAAATAATGGAGAAAAAAAATGGGTAAAATTATAGGAATTGATTTAGGGACGACATTCTCAGCGGTGAGTGTGCTTGAAGGGGGGAAACCAAAAATAATTCCAAATACTGAAGGGAACAATACAACTCCTAGTGTAGTTTCAATAAAAGGCGACGAAGTTTTAGTGGGAGAAATAGCAAGGAGACAGGCAGTGGCAAATCCAAAGAACACAATAAGAAGTATTAAAAGATTGATGGGCAAAAAAGAAAAAATTGACGTCGATGGAAAAGAATATAGCCCTGAACAAATTTCTGCAATGATACTACAGAAGTTAAAAAAAGATGCAGAATCTTATTTAGGTCATGATGTTAAAGAAGCTGTAATAACTGTTCCGGCCTATTTCGGCGACGCTCAGAGACAAGCAACAAAAGATGCAGGAGTTATAGCAGGATTAGATGTAAAAAGAATTGTTAACGAACCTACCGCAGCCGCATTAGCTTATGGTTTAGAAAAATCAAATGAGCATGCAATATTAGTTTTCGATTTTGGAGGGGGAACATTAGATGTTTCAGTTTTAGAATTAGGAGACGGAGTCTTCGAGGTAAAATCCACCAGCGGGAACAATAAACTTGGCGGAGATGACATTGACGAAATATTAATTGAATATTTATCTAAAGAATTCAAAAAAGAAAACGGATTTGATTTAAGAGAAGATTTAGTAGCATTACAACGGCTTAAGGATTCAGCGGAAAAAGCAAAAATAGAATTAAGCTCGGCTCAATCTACAAAGATAAATATCCCGTATATAACTGCAACTCAATCAGGACCAAAACATTTGGATATAGATTTAACAAGAGCTAAATTTGAAGAAATTTGTTCACCTATCTTTGAAAAACTTAAAGCACCTGCGAAACAAGCGATTAAAGATTCTAAGTTAGAAAAAATAGACAAAGTTATATTAGTCGGAGGTAGCACGAGAATACCAAAAGTTCAGGAGATTGTTAAAGAAATAATAGAACTCTCTCCGGATAAATCTGTTCATCCCGACGAGGCTGTCTCATTAGGTGCCGCTATTCAGGGAGGAATTATCGGAGGAGATGTAAAGGATGTTTTATTATTGGATGTCACACCCCTAACATTAGGAATTGAAACTCTTGGAGGAATCAAAACACCTTTAATAGAAAAAAATACAACCATCCCGACAAAAAAGAGCCAAGTCTTTTCCACTGCCGCAGATAACCAACCCGCGGTAACGATAAATGTCTTGCAAGGGGAGAGAGAAATGGCTTCAGATAACAAGTCATTAGGAGCCTTCGACTTAGTAGGAATACCCCCCGCTCCGAGAGGTATACCTCAAATAGAAGTTACATTTGACATTGATGCTAATGGAATCGTAAATGTTTCCGCTAAGGACAAAGGAACCGGGAAAGAGCAAAAGATAACCATCACAGGGGGCTCAGGATTAGATAAAGATGAAATAGAAAAAATGGTTAAGGAGGCCGAGAAATTCAAAGAAGAGGATGCGAAAAAGAAAGAAAAAATCGAAGTTAAAAATAACGCAGAGTCTTTAGTCTATTCTACTGAGAAAATGCTAAAAGAATATAAAGAAAAAGTAGATAAAGAAACTACTGAAAAAATCGAAAAAGAATTAAAAGAATTAAAAGAATTAATTAAAGAAGATGATGTTGAAAAAATTAAAAATAAATTAGAAGAAGTTCAAAAAATATCTCAAGAAGTTGGAACTAAAATGTATCAACAGGCGGCTCAAGAGCAAGCATCAAATAAAGACGAGAAAAAAGATTCGGACGAAAAAGTCGTTGATGCAGAAGTTGTCGATGAAGAATCAGATAAAAAAGAAGATAACGAAAAGGAAAGTAAGGATAAAGAGTAGACACTCCTCTCCATTTTAAAACAGGTAGTAGATTATGACAAAAAAAGATTATTACGAAATTCTGGGTGTCGATAAGGGTGCGGATAACAATGCTATCAAAAAAGCTTATAAAAAATTAGCGTTAAAATATCACCCAGACAGAGCACCTGAGGATAAGAAAAAAAAGTATGAGGAACAGTTCAAAGAGATAAGTGAGGCATATACTATTTTGAGCGACGATAAAAAAAGAAAACAATACGATTCTTTTGGACACGATGCGTTTAACCAGGGTTCTGGAGGTTCAGGTTTCGGCGATTTCGGAGGTTTCGGCGGGTTTGGCGGAGATAATATTTCTGACATCTTCAAAGATTTGTTTGAAAGTCAATTCGGTGGCAATCCATTCAAGAGGGGGCATCGTACAAAAGTAGGAGATGATTTACAATATGGATTAACAATAGATTTTGAAGAGGCTGTGTTCGGGTGCGAAAAAGAAATCGAAATCCGAAAAAATGTTTCGTGTAATTCTTGCGGAGGAACAGGGGCAAAAGATAAGGGGTTAGAGGAATGTGACAAGTGTCATGGAGAGGGAAGAATCGAAATTAATCAAAGAACTCCTTTTGGTATTTTTCGACAGGTTGTGACTTGTGATAACTGTGATGGTGAAGGAAAAATTCCTAAATATAAATGTAGGAACTGTAACGGGAGGGGAATAATTCACGATAAAATTAAAATTAAAATTAAAATTCCTCAAGGGATTGACAACAACCAAGTAATAAGAGTTGAAGGAAAAGGCGATGCAATCAAAAATGGAAAAAGTGGGAATCTGTTTCTTGTAATAAATATAAAGCCTCATAAAATTTTTAAAAGAGATGGCGATGACATTTATATGGATTTTTCAATAAGTTTCTCACAAGCGGCATTGGGTTGCAGGATTTCTGTTCCGACGCTGAGAGGGACTAAAAGAATTAAAATAGCTTCTGGAACAGAGTCTGAAACAATAATCAGACTAAAAGAAGAAGGGGTTGAAAATGTTAATGGATATAGAATTGGAGACCAATTTATTAATTTAAAGGTAAAAACACCTAAAAGATTAAACAGAAAACAAAAAAGATTATTTGAAGAATTGGCTAAGTTAGAAGAGTAATTCTTTCTTTAGTAGTCACCAAAACCTCATCCTCAGCAACGACAAAAGTATTCTCCACCTGGCTAACTGGAGCTTTACTTTTCTCAATCAACATAGGATACTCGTGCAAAACTCCCTGCCTAACCAAACTCGAAATAACAAACTTCAATTTACCAAAACCTTCCTTCTCCAACCACCGACGGCAAAAAGGCCGCGTTTTATATTTTTCCTTAACAAATTTCAAAACCTCTCGAGCATCCCTATCCCGAACAGGTTCGTTAGATTGTAAAACATAAATCCCTCCAGCGTTACCCTCATAAATATCTCCAACACCTGTCGTTACAAACGGCTCAATCGCGAACGCCCCTTCCAACTCAGTTCGATTATCATTCCTATAATTCGAAATTGTCAATCCCGCGTGAATATTATCCTTATCCAACGAATGCCCCGACAAACTCTTAATCATTACAAAATCTGAACCATTATTTTTATTCCATTCTTCCAAAGTTTCCTGAGCCTTATCACCAACTTCATGAACCCTAACGCCGGGCTTAACAATCCCAGTAACATTCGACAAAACTTTTTCATTCAACTCAATCATCTCCTTAAACTTCCCATCCTCAGTTAAATCAATCGAGAAAGCCGTATCAGCAATATAACCATCAATACAAACTCCCAAATCAATTTTCAAAATTCCCTCAGCGACGGTTTCATCATCTTTTGTAGGAGTATAATGTGCTGCAATTTCATTTAACGACAGATTCACAGGGAATGCCGGCTCGCCACCAAGCTCGTTGATTTTAGAGTCTATTTCTTCAGCGATGTCAATGAGTTTCATTTTAGGTTTAATGATGCTTCTGGCAAAATCTTTAACTTCTTTTGAAATTTGTCCAGCTTTGATATATGATTCAAGTTCTTGTGTTTCCATGATATGTTAAGATTTTTGGGATAGTTAAACTTTGCGGGATTAGATAAAAGGATTTCTCTATAGTTTAAATTGTCAACGTTAGGAAACTAAAAAGTAAATTTATAAAGTATGAAATTTTATTAGATAACATGAAACTATTAAAAAATGAAAAAGAATTATCCAAACATGCTTCATTAATTATTACGAATTATAGACTTATCCAAGAGAAAAAATCTTTGGGGAAGAGAACACACAAAGAAATACCTTTAGAGAAGATAGATTCCATATCTTTTGAATATAATATTCGTATTGGTATGATAATCCTAGGAATCATATTAATGTTCACCGGTTTATTTTGGAATTATTCGAAAATATACTCTCCTCAAATTGGGTTTCTTATGATTATATCTGGAATCGTCGTTCTTATGATTAGTCTTCTGTTGAGGAAAGAATTGGTTGAATTTAATTCAAGTACTCTAAAAATTTCTGAAGAAATAAGAGATATAGAAAAATTCATTGATATTGTTAGAGGGGAAATTTACAAGAAATAAAAAAACGTCAACCAAGTGCTATTAGATCTAGATTAAGAAAACAAGAATTAAATTAAAACAAGTCCTGCCCAATCTTCTTTTTTAGAAAAAAAGAAGCAAAAAAGGCGACGACACCCCAATACATAATACAAAAATTTACCCTACGACTTTGATTTTTCGGCTTCACCGAACGTTGCACTAAAATCCAACCTCTATCGAGGGAAACTAACTGGAATTTAACGATTCCAGAGCCTTGCAGGCTCTTCCATCCAAATTTGATTTTCCAGCTCTGTTCCGCTTCGCAGAACTTCGTTA
>JAYEHV010000037.1:0-2429 GCA_034716495.1 Nanobdellota archaeon | reverse complement strand
TAGCAAATCAGGGTTTAGTCTGTATAGACGAGCTAGAAAAAATGGATCCAACAGATCGTTCGGCCATGCACGAAGCAATGGAACAGCAAACAGTTACAGTTTCAAAGGCTAACGTTCAAGCCACATTGAAAGCCGCAACATCAGTTCTAGCCGCAGCGAATCCAAAATTCGGGAGATTCGACCCCTCACAAGGAATCCCCCAACAAATTGATTTACCCCCAGCACTAATTAATCGTTTCGATGTTATTTTTACAATGAGAGATATTCCGAGCAGATCAAATGATGAGAAAGTTGCTTCACACATTTTAGACGAACACCAAAAAGAAGCGAAAGTCATGACTATTGAAAGAGATTTATTTAGAAAATATGTCGCTTACGCAAAACAGAGATGCAATCCCAAACTATCAAACGAAGCAGTTAAAAAAATGAAAGAATTTTACATCGGGTTGAGAAATAGGCCAATACTAGAGGGTCAGGAAATGAGAACCATTCCCATTTCAGCAAGACAACTAAACTCTTTAATTAGAATGGCAGAAGCAGCCTCAAGATTACGATTAGGAGAAACGGTAAATGGAAAAGATGCAGACATTGCAATTAACTTAATGAAATATTATTTAATGCAAGCAGGATACGATGAAGAAACAGGGGAAATAGATATGGATAAAATTTCAGGCAAGATAAAATCTTCCCAAAGGAATAAAATCTTCATGGTTAGAGATGCGATCAATAAAATAAGAGAATCAGTAGGAGAACAAGTTCCTGTCGAGGAAATAGAAAAAACATTAGAGGGAAAAATGACTCTAGAGGACATCGATGATTCTTTAGAAAAGCTAGCAAAAGAAGGAACAATATTTAGACCTAGAAGAGGGATTGTGCAGAAGGTTTAATCACAACAATCCTTAAATAACAATTTAAACATAAAATAATATGATAAATAAAACATTCAAATCATATCAAGAATTTGAAAAAGAATATTTTCCAGAACAAGCAAGAAAAAAAATTCTAGAAGCATATCAAAAGGCCGATTTTGGAGATTATTTAGGGAGAATTTTCATGCTAGATTTAAAATCAAGGATTAAAACAGGTGAACCAATCCTAGAGCCCTCTTTAGAACAATTAAATAAAATATTGGTTAAATTAAAAAAAGAGAAACCAAATTTACATTCAAAGATAATTAGTAAAATTGATTCTTCCCTTGCAGCATAAACCCCTCAACCATCCACATAAATCTTTAAAAAACCCTTTTTCTTACACAACCCATGGCAGATCAAAAATTCAAAAGAAACACAGCGTACAAATTAAGAATAGGCGATATCCTAGTAGGAAAACCAATTTTTGATAACGAAAAATATCTCTACATGGAACTAGGAGAGAAAAAAATCTCAAGAGTTAATGTAATAGGAAACATCGTGGACAAATACGAAAGCGACGGAGAGAGAAAATACCTTTTCTTAACACTAGACGACGGATCGGGACAGATTAAACTAAAGGTATTTGGTGAAGAAGAGTTAGTAAAATTCAAAGGAGTTATGCAAGGACAAACAGTAACCATAATCGGAACAGTAAGAAACTGGAACAATGAAACATACGTTCAACCAGAAATAATCAAAGAACAAGATCCAAAATATCTCTTAATTAGAAAACTAGAATTAGAAAAAGAAAGAAAAGATTCAGCACCAAAAATAGAAGACAAACAAGAAATTAAGGCAATTAAAGATCAAGTCTTAGATAAAATAAGAGACGCAGAAAACGAAGGGGGAATCGATCAAGACAAGATAATCATGGACCTAAGAGAAACCTCTCCAGACATAATTAATCAAGAAATCAAAAAACTCTTAGAAGAAGGCATCGTATTCGAACCAAGACCTGGTAGGTTGAGATATTTAGGTTAATTTTTTACCAAATTTTTGCAGATATAAATATTTGAAATATCCTTCATTTAAAGAACCAGAATCATAAATCTCCAATTTATCCTTGGTAACATCTATTCCAAAAGAAAGATTATTATTTCCCACATAAGGAAATTTTCGAACATAAACTGCAAACTCTTTAGAAAATACCAACTCTCCAAAACCCTTAACCTTTCTCGCTAACCCTTTAACAACACGAGTTTTCTTTTTCAATTTATTTTTAGCACCTCGAGTGTATTTATTTCTTATAAATCCCATAAAACTCTCAACCGCTAAAAACTTATAAAGACATCTATTCTAGGCAATATATGTCAGATTATGAAAAACTGCTAAACGAAGCTTATGAAGAAGTGAAAGTTGTGGACGATTCAGGAGAAAGATTCAACATGCCTAAAATTGAGGGAAGATTCGAAGGGAAAAAAACAGTCCTAACAAACTTTTTCCAAGTAACATCTCGTCTAAGAAGAAACCCAGAACACTTCCAAAAATTCTTACTAAAAGAACTGGCAACCTCCGGAC
>JAYEHV010000036.1:0-10634 GCA_034716495.1 Nanobdellota archaeon | reverse complement strand
CCCAACCCATCATTACAACTCAAATCTTCGCATGACTCATATAAATTATCACAAACATAAGCTCCTAGATAATATGTTCCTTTTTCTCCAGTAATCCCATATTTGGTTAAATTAATTGTATCTGCATATAATCCATTTTCCTGTTTTATTAAAGTTATCCAACCACTATCTTCACATGTTCCAAAAATACACCAAACATTCCACCATCCAGGAGATTCACTATTTACTCTAAACATTACAGTCTCCCCTGCAATAGGTGACTGACTATCTTGAACATTTAATGAAACAGGGAACATTATTCCATAAACTCCTCCTTCTGCAGGACTTACAACATTCATCGTCGGAAGAGTATTATCTACAATCATAAGTATTGAAGCATTCCCTGCATTAAGATTCTTATCCGTTGCTTTAACTACGGCCCAATAATTTCCAGATTCTAGACCATTTGGAACCCCATCACTAATTTCACAGATATTCTCGGACCCATAACCATTAAGCTTTAACTTTGTATTTTCCCCAAGCGTTCCATTATTATCTGTATATATATCTGCCCAACAGTGTCCATTAAACCCAGAATCAGACTCAATTACTTTAGCATCAATAAATACATTTTGCTCACTTGTCACAGGTCCAGGTAAATTTGTCTCATTAGTAATAGAAACCATAGGACCCTCATTATCAATATTCATAGTTATCGGACTAAACCAAGGATTTAACGCAAGTTGCAAGTGATATCCGAAAACTTCAACTCCCTGATTCCCTGCTTTATCAACATAATTGATTCCTAAGAAAACCGTATCTGTCAAATTACTCTCTTCAGGGAGACTTACATATCCTTTACAAACACCATCCTCATAAGGCACTGTTCCAAGATAAACAATATTAGGTTCTGCACCTACTTCTTGCACAAAGTAAGTCCACAAGTCCATGTAGCATTCTTTTATTTCAGATTGATTCATACCCTCAAAATCATAATCTATCGCATACAACTCACAATAATCAACACCTGAAGCAGGACAATTTTGTTCTTGACCCCAGAAACTACAATAATCCCCTCCAAAATCTACGGCAGGAGCATAAATCTGGAAAGGCACTCCATCCCTATAATAATTTCCTGCATGAGGATTTAACACTTCACCCATTGGAGCCACATTATCAACAATTATCTCAATCCCATTTGTCCATTCACCCTGATTACCTAAAAAATCTTCAGCTCTAACTTCAAATCTCCACTTACCACAATCATTCAAATAACAACCCTCATCCCTTATATCACTTCCATTCATCTCAATACAATAAGCTTGTTCATCTTCATCCCATTGCAATAAAGGATCAGGCAATCCCACAAACTGATATTCTACTTCAAATATCCCAACACCCGCATCTCCAGTCTGCTTCAAATCAATAACCTCCGCACAAAGTTTGATAGTGTCCTCACTCCTTATCGCAACCTCAACAGATTCTTCCTCACTTCCACCTTCGATAATAGTCCCATTATTAATCCTAACAAACTTTCTCGTCACATTAGGAACCTGCGTATCAACATTATCCATTTCAACAATAGGATTATTTACATCTCCCTCGCTGTTTCCAAGAGCATCAACACAATACCACTCAAGCCTATGCAAACAATCCTCCTCAGAAGTCAAATTCATACTTCCATCAGTTTCATTATTCCAATCTCCAAGAGCCCCATCTAATCCCCATCTCCAAAATAAAGTCACATCACCAACAGGATGTGGAAGGACATCATCACAATCAAGAGCTATTTCGGTATCCTGAGTTATCCAATAATCACAAATTTCCTCTTCAGAACTACAATTCTTATCCATCAAAACCTTTTCGCCACTAACTGTCTTCAAAGTCTCAGGAGCAGAATTATCAACATAAACACATTGCTTTTTTACTTCTTCAGTTTTATTAACATTATCTACAGAATAATATTCTATCAAGTGGCAGGATTGGTTTGGTTTAAAAAATGGTCCAGTATAAACATTCCATTCCCCATAACCTTCTTCATATTGGCAGTCATATTCATATCTACAATAATCATCATCAACAAGACTATTTCTCCAATAAGTTACATTAACACCTGAATCATGTATATCATTCCCATCATCCGCTGTTAATGTTATTGACGTACTCGAATTAATCCATTTACTTATTCCATCACTATAAAACGGCTCCCCATATGTAATATTAGTAATAGGCTTAGAATGGTCAACATAATCTATTTCAAACTTATGTTCTTCTTCATTTCCTAAAGCATCTACACAATAATATTCTAACTCATGTTTTGATTCTTCTGGAAATACAAATGCTTCATAATAAGTAAACAACTCTGTCCAACTTCCATATCCTTGACCTTCATCAACCCGATACCTATAATAAATCGTAACATCATTAACCGGATGAGGCTCAGGATCAACACAAGTCAAATTAATCTTAGTAACACCATCAATATACAATTTTTCAGTATTTACATCATAATATTGAGGGCCAATTATTTGTTTAGTTGTTTCAGGTACTTGCGTATCTACAATATCCAACTCCCACCTATGCTCCGATGCTTCACCGCACAAATCAACTGCCCAATATTCTATTAAATGATAAGAATCTTCATTCAAATTAATTATTACACTTTGATTTACACCTCCTTGCGTATCAACTAATATTGTCCAATCATCCCCAGATTCATTTTTCCACCTCACAACATAATGAATAACAACATTATTAGAATACTCTCCAGACAGATTATTATATCCTCCATTAGTATTATCATCCGGATTAAAATCATACGCAGTTAACTTAACTGTCGTCCCTTGTTTCACATAATAACAAGAATCTATTAGACTCATATTATCTTCAAAATCAAAAACACCTGATTCATCCAACTCATTTCGATAACATTGAATGGATGACCCATTAAAGACAATATCTTTCTCAACAATTGGAGCAATCGTATCTTTAATAAAAGAAATTTGATCCTCAAAATACCATTGACTAGTTATCTTCCCCCAATTTTCAACAATATCCTTTCCCCTTAACTTTATATAATGAGTTCCATCACTAATATTTTCCATATTCACGAGAGCAGATATATTAGAACAATGATAAAAATCTATTCCATAAGGTATTCCTTGGAACTGTTCTCCAGGCTCCATCCAATAACCAGTCCACCAATCAGGAACCTGTTCCTCATTATCAAAAAAGAATTCTCCTCCCTGAATATCTGACTCACTATCACAAACAGTTGCAGTCAATACAGGATTAATTCCACAAACCAAATACTCATTAGAATTATATTCATCATTTAATTTCACATCAAAGGGCTCTTCAGGAGGTAACGCGTCAGTCTCAAAATTAACACATGAACAATTCCCCCAGTTACCTGCATTATCTTGAGATTGCATACAAGCCCAGTTAGGTCCATCCTTTGAAAAAACAACGTCTTCTGCCTTAAGATACTCAACCAATTTATCTAAATTAAAATCCCCATCTTCCGGATAAATCACAGTTCCAGTCCCATTAACACCACAATCACGAAGCTGATTAGAACGTCCTAAAAAGTATTCCGCAGTTTTTATTGGAGAACATTCATCAACTACTGTTCCAGTTAAATTAAAAATACCCCCATTATAAATAGGATTCACTAAGAAATCTAAGATACTAGGTCCTTCAGTATCATTAAAAGTATAAACACATTTATCAAAACACTCATCACAATATCCTGGAAGAGAATAACAAACTTGTGGATCATCACAAACTACATCATCCCCATCTATACAATATCCCGAACTAACATTACAAGTTTCTTCTCCATTACAATATTGACCATCATTACAATTTCCTGTTAAATTTTCCAACACACATTTCTTCTGATTATAGTTACATGTCCCTGTTTGATGAACCCAATAATCTCCATCACATAAATCTTGATTATAATCATCACAATCCTCATAATTCTCTGTATACTCACAGTAAGAGTTAACACAAGCCCCAGTTACAGTAAGAAGCGTATTACCAATACAATCCCAAGAATCTAGACATTCATCATCACCCCCACATTCAGGATCCTTTGCACTAACAATCCCCGTCGACAAAACACACATAAATAACATTAAGAAAAAAACTAAATTAATAAATCTTGAAAATCTCATAACAATTAGAGAAACTGTTTGTTTATAAATATTATTACTATCGATGCAATACTTTCCAAATTTAAAGGATTACCTAAAAGTAATCAATTTAGAACACAAGATATAATACAAACTCAAAAGAGAAGATACAATATATTGATAAAAAGAAATCTAACAACCCTTATCATTCACCTAAACGAAAACCACTCCACTCTTAACCCTCCACTCTTAGTCCTTCTTTCTAACTTCTATTCCTCGTTCCTTGCTTCACTTCCACCAACCCCGACCGAACCATTTCATAATAAGTCTTCTCTTTAACCCTCTCAATATTAGGATCACCATAATTCTCCTTATTCTCCAAACACCAATCCCTATCATAAAGATTTTCTATAAATAAGTTATAAAGCGCCCTCCTCTCAGCAGGGCTCAATGCTTCAATCTTACTTGCCAGTTCAACCGACGAATCCTCCACCTTCCCTACATTACCTCTACTCATACATTCTATATCCATTATATTAATTAAACCAACCATCTTTTAAATCTTATCATTATATTTCACTACTTTATTTTAATGAAAAACAAGAAGGTCGCTCATCCCCCGACCCATTATCAAAACCTTAGTTTTAAATCCCAACAATAACAATCACCTAAAACCATTAAAAAACATAAAACAAAACCGAACCAAGAAATCTAAACAACAACCAACCTACTAAGCTTCGGACAAACAAATAAAACAATAAAAAGAGACTTTTATTTCTTACTGTTAAAATTATAAACAATACATTTTCAAATAGTTTAAATTCTCACAAGCGAAACATCCTAATCTCCTCACATCACAACAAAACTTATATCCCTCAAACCCTTATGATAACTATGGCCAAAACTCCTGAAAAACTTTTAGCAGAAAAACTGAAAGAGATAAATAACAAGATAAAAACCTCCTTCGTTTTAATTCGAAAAGACACTAACGAAATGCAAACAACAATCAACGCAATGCGAAGATACCTCAAAAACAAAGACGAACAATATAAATACGCAAAAAAGGAAGACAACAAAATCCGAGACGAATTCCGAAAAGACGTCGACGAATTCACTCAAAAAATTACCTCTCTAAAAATCGCACTATCTGAAATAAGAACAATTCAAAGAGAAGTTGTATTAGTCCGAGATTTAGCAAAGATAGAAGACAGAATCAAAACCTCCTTCAAAAACGAAATAGAAAATTACAAAGAACAAATCAAACTATTGAAGAAAGAATTTGAAGAAACAGAAAAACGAATAGCTGCATTAGAAAATGGGCATGTCCGAGAAAAAAAGAAAGGCTGGTTTTTCAATAAGGATAATGATTCAAAAGACTAATCCTTAGATTTACCCAAAATTTTATCTTCCCCCCCTTCAATATAAGCCACTTTATTCCTCCCCTTCTCTTTTGCATAGAGCATAAGATTATCGACATTCTTAACAATCCAATGAGTAGAAAATTCCGCGATAGTTATATTCTTCAAATCCAAATTATTTTCAATGAGATAACTTTTAAGGACATCTCCAACCTTTCGAACATTCTTCTTCACATTGCCCTTACTTAATCTACCCCATCTAGAAAAAAAGAAACGCCTTCCAGAATACGCATTCAGAAAATCCTTAACAACTTTATCAAGGTCTGTGCCATTGTTCATATAATCCGTCACAAGTTTTTTCCCTCCAAGACCATACCAAAGCCAAATAGGATTCTCCCGATTCATCTCAAAAACTCCCGCGCTTATAGTGATATTTTTCGTCTGCTCTTTCCCCTTATCGTCAATAAAAACCATATCTCTATTAGCCACCTCTTGATTAAGTCTGCGAGCAACATCAAGGGCATCGTTCAAAGAAGTACCTTCCAGCAAAATAAAAAACTCCTCACCTCCATATCTAAATGCAGAATCAGACTCTCTAAGGTTCTTAGAAATAACTTCACTCAACATTTTTAGAACAGTATCTCCAGCATTATGACCGCAAATATCATTGAATTTTTTAAAATAATCTATGTCAAACATAATCACAGAAAAGGGCTCGTTAAGATTTCTGTATGTAGAAGCAAGTTGCATACGAAGTCTACGATCTAGGAATCGCCGGTTAAACAAACCCGTCAGAGAATCCCTTGTAGACATCTCCCTCACTTTCTTATTGGCCTCACAAACCTTCTCTCCCAAATAGGAAATCACCTCGGAGGTACACCTCATTCTCTTATCAGCAACAGTTCTCCAAAGCTCATTAACAACATAAATTATATCACTCGGATCCTTCAAAATCTCTACTTTCTTCTTTATTCGAGCTAAACTAAAAACTCCTCCACAGATATCCTTAATAATAGAATCCAACAAATCATAATGCTTTGTCATATATTTATATCATTTTAGACTTTAAATAATTGATTACTCTTCCCACAAGACACGACAATCCTTAAAAATCGCAGCAAGCAAAGTGCGACCGATTTTCCGATAAAATTTTTAATTTTATCTGCATCTAGCTAAAATCGCAGCTCAGCGAAGACGAACAATTCGCTTTCTAGAATCCACAATTTCAACTATCTTCCGAGAATGCAAATTGTGAGGAGACCGATTTTTCCGCACGGCTTTGCCGTAAGATAATCTAAACCTCTGAGATTTATCTCAATTATCTAAATCCTTAAAAACCATCCTTCCGATTTTCTCCAAAGAGGTACAAACATGTGGTCATTATATGAACGAAAAGAAGAGGATTCTGAAGAAGGAGTAAACCTATTCAACTATTCTGGAGAAAAACTCAAACCCTTAAAATTCTCAAACGGAAAAACCCAAGCAGATGTAGTCAAGGAAATTCTCGACGCTATCAACTCCGGAAACAAAATGATTTTCATAAAAGGAATTTGCGGAACAGGAAAATCTGCCATCGCATTAAATCTAGCAAGACATTTCAAAAAAACATCGATCATCGTCCCGATAAAATCCCTTCAAGAACAATACGAAAAAGATTACACCAAAAAAAAATTCATCATGAAAAAAGATAACAGCCTCCTAAAAATCGCAGTTATAAAAGGAAGAAATAATTTCCGATGTCCCTTCTCGGGTGAACGCGCCGACGACCAAGAACTCCCCTGCACTATTGAAATAAGGGAGAGAAACACAGAACAACTTCTAAAATTTATTGATATGAACGACGCTGTAGAGAAAGAAGACTTCTCAAACGCATCAGACGTTCGAAGAATGAACATTGCTCCCGCGTGCCCTTATTGGGCCCCCCTAATGCCTTCCGAAGTAAATCCAAAAGGACTATCCGAAGTCAACAAAAAAAAATACCAAGCAATCTGTGGAAAAGAATTTGCCTTGTTCGGCAGAAAAAAAGGATGCGGATATTACGACCAATATGAATCCTACACCGACGCTGATGTCCTAATTTTCAACAGCATGAAATATCAAATAGAAAGTTCAATTGGACGAAAACCGAGAACAGATATAGACATAATCGACGAGTGTGACGAGTTTCTTGATAACTTTGCCAATGAACGAAAAATAAATTTAAACAGATTACGCTCAGCACTTTCAAATCTTATGCCCTCTGATCAAGAAAAACGATCTGGAGTCAAAAAACTAATCCATAAAATAGACGACATATTACTCAATCCTCCAAAAATAGACATCCAAAAAATAAAATCCTCGCCACTAATTAGCCTGATAGAAACAATTCTAGAAAACCCAAACCTTGCCGAAGATGAAGAAATAAACTATTACAACAACATCGTAGAAATCGCGCGAACCTTCGAAAACCTCTTAGACGAGACATACATCTCTATAACAGAAATAGAAAAAGAAGGAAAACAAAAAGGACTTTTTGGAAATAATTTTTCCGACGAAGACACAATAATCTTGAATCTCGTTTCAATCAATCTCGCACAAAAACTTCACGAACTAATTGAACAAAACAACGTCCTTGTAATGATGTCCGGAACCCTCCATTCCGAAAAAGTTCTAAAAGATATTTTCGGATTAACAGAATTCAAAATCATCGAAGCTGAAACTGAAAACCCAGGAGTCATAAAAAAACAGCGAACAGGTTTAGAAAAAAATTGCAACTTCGCCAGTTTCTCAAATGGCTCAATCACCAGAAAGATGTACCTAAAAATTTTAGATATGTGTATGGCAAACGCCGAGCAACCAACTTTAGTCCACGTCAATGCATTCAAAGATCTCCCAACCGAAGAGGAAAACGCCGAATATAAATTTGAAAATTTAATTACCCAAGAAAAACTAAGAGAACTCCAATCAAGAGGAAATACCGCAGTAGACAAATTCACATCAGGCGAAGAAGATATCCTCTTCACAACAAAATGTTCACGGGGAGTAGACTTTGCAGGAGATAAATGCAATTCAATTGTCATCACAAGATTTCCTTACCCAAACATCCAAGGACTCTTCTGGAAAATTCTTAAACAAGAACGACCAGAAAAATTTAGAGAATTCTATATGGACAAAGCCCGAAGAGATTTATTTCAAAAAATCGCCAGAGGAGTTAGATTCAAAGGCGACAAAGTTTCTTTGTGGAGTCCAGATATTAGAGTTATTAATTCTAGGTTGGATTAAATTTCTTTCTCCAAATAATCAATAGCTTCCCCAACATCAGAAGTCAGCATAACTAAATCTCTAAGTTCAGAAATTCCTCTAACCCATTCAGACAACTCACCAACATCGATGACCGAAACTTTTTTACCATAATCCTTAATTGCATGAACCATCTCCGTCAACGTTCCAAGTCCTCCATTAATAGCAAGAACAGCATCACTTTCCTTAACCAACTTAACATCTCTTTCAGGATATTCAAGCTCTGTTTTGATAATTGTATCAGGCTCAGGTCCGATTTTCTCGCCAACCTTTTCCATTTCTTTTATCGATGGAATATACGCAATGTATTCTATCCCTTCATTTTCCCTATAAGAATTAACAACAATCTCAGATACGCCCGTCCCAGCCCCGCTAATTAAAATATAACCTCTCTCAGCAAGAATTTTACCAACTAGCTCCGCTTCGTCTTTGAATTTAAGTGCTTTCTCTTTTTGCCATGTTCCTATAACTAAAATTTTCATTTTTATATTTCTATACGCCCTTATTTAGATTTTTAAATCTTACGACGTATTTACCTTTGTATTTGTATTTAGTTCAAATACGCCCATACCCCTGTTCGCACTTTGCATTTCGCAAACGGATTTGAACTTTTAGGTTTGCTCAAAGCGAAGATGCTCAAATCGAACAGGGATGCCCTTTTTTAGTATGGGTTGGGTTTAAAATGGTTGTGGATAAATTTTTATAGGCATGTTTCATAATTGATCTATAGGATTAATTATACCTAAAAAATTAGAGAAAGGAGATACTATCGGGATAATCGCTCCCTCAGGAGGATTTGCATCACGTGTTCCCCATAGGCTTGATGCGGCAATGAGATATTTAGAGAGCGAAGGTTACGTTGTCAAGAAATTTCCCTTGACTGCCAAAAATAATGGATGGGAATCTGCTCCTGCCGAAGAAAGAGCAAAAGAAATCATGGATGCCTTCTTAGACAAAACCATTAAAGCAATAATTTGTACCATTGGTGGAAGCGTTATAAATAAAACATTAAAATTCTTGGACTTTAATAAAATAAAGAAAAATCCAAAAATTCTATGTGGCTACTCAGATATAACTGTTTTACATTATGCATTGCTAAAAAAATGTAATTTAAGTACATTTTATGGACCTTGTGCAATAACTCAGTTCGGAGAATACCCGAGGCCATTGAATTACACTATTGACTATTTTAACCGAGCCGTAAAAGAAAAAAATATAGGGAGAGTTTTACCGTCTAAAGAATGGACTGATGAACTTCTAGATTGGAATAAAAAATTAGATTTGGAGAGGCCTAGAAAAATGAAAAAAAATAATGGATTTGAATGGTTAAGGAAGGGCTCTGCTGAAGGAAATATAGTTGGAGGATGTCTTCCTTCAATATGTCACCTTTTAGGAACTAGTTACCTCCCAGACCATAAAGATAAAATATTATTTATCGAACTTCCGGAAGGTGTAGAATTTGGAACTGGGATAGTTTTATCCAAAGTTGATGCCTTTTTGTGTGATCTAGAATTGTCCGGAATATTTTCACAGATAAAAGGATTGGTATTTGGAAGACCATTTTTGTATTCTAAAGAGAAAGTAAACAAATTAAAACAGATGATATTATACCATACAAAAGATTATGACTTCCCAATTTTGTATGGTGCTGATATCGGACACTCTGATCCTCAGATAACAGTTCCACTTGGGACCAATGTTAAATTAGATTCTAAAAATAACTTGTTTGAATTTTTATAGAATAATTCCCAATCTTGTTTTATAAAAATTGTTGTGCAACTGCCACAAGTTCTTTTAAACGAAGACCAAACTTTGACATCACTTTATTGGCTTCTTTTTGGGAATTGATTAATAATTGAGCTAAGCTACTTTCCCCTTC
>JAYEHV010000035.1:0-10842 GCA_034716495.1 Nanobdellota archaeon | reverse complement strand
TTTCTTTTTCATTAATCTCACAAAAATCCAACATTTCAAATTCCCCTGTCTCCAAATTTACACCACGAACATCTTTCAGAAAACAAGTCTTTTCACAATAAACAATTTCTCTAATAATTTCCTCAAATTTTTCTTGAATAAAATTAGGTGCATTGCTTAACTCATTTCCAATCCCCCCTTATTAAATCAACACAATCAGAAGTTACCTCACAAAAGATTTCTAAATTATGGGTTTCTCCAACACAAAGTCGCACCGTCTTGAAAACATAAAAATTATAAAGATAAACTCCACCTATTGAAATCAACAACATCAAAACAATTCCGAGGATTAATAATATTCTTTGAGTATTTTTCATACATCTTTTTAGATAAAACATTTTATAAAATCTTTTATCTCTATTAAACTATGACCTGTAAAAAATGTGGCTATCAAGACAAAAAGGAGAGGGTAATTTTCGGGAGCCCCCTTTGTTCTATCTGTGCTAAATTTGCACCTGAAAAAATTCACAACTTTCAAAATTATATCGATGAAAAAATAGATTGGAAAATTTTAGATACTTTTAGAAAATATGGGCAACACCAAAGTAAGAAACAAAAATCTGGAATGAATAAAATAGCCAGTATTGGCAGAATTGTAACAAGAGCCCCGAAGGGCTATGATGTTATTAATGGAAATTTAATCCCCAACGAGGACGCTGTGAAAATCCATTCATTATACCGAACTTTTCTTAATAGAAAATATTCTTTAAATTCTCTCGCAAAAAATTTCAGTCTATCTGTCAACGGTTTAAAAAAAGTCCTATCTAATAGAACTTACTTGGGAGAAATAAAATTCGACGGACAAATCCATAAAGGTAGCCACCAAAATTTAATCTCTCCAGAAATATTTTATGCAGTCCAACGAAAACTAAAAACCTATTTGAAGCCAAGAAAAAAATAACTATCTAAAACTACTTTGTCTCATTGCTCTAGCTTTAGAATCACCAGGCTTACAAGCTTCTTTCCGTCGAGTATCTGCAACTAATAAATTTTTATCATACACCAAGAATACCGCCTTTAAATTTTTATCACCACTAAACTTTACAATAGCTTTAGCAATCGCCAATCGACCTGCCTCAACCTGACAAGCAAGCCCACCTCCCTTCACATTCAAATTAACATCAAATTTCAAATCACCCAAAACTTTTTTCGCAAGAACTAATGGCTCGCTAATCTCTAACTGTTGTAAATCAGACAAAAATGTCAAAGATTTTTTATTAAAAGTTACAATCCCTGTGCCTTCCATAATTGTCGCTTTAGCAATTGCCGTTTTCCGTTTCCCAGAGACTACAAGTTTATTCATAGTAATCTCTCCACTATTTTTTTAATCATAGAATATGTTCTAGGTTTCCTATGCTTAAACTCTTTTACTTTCTTCAAATTTTCTTCGCTCAAATCCCCTTTCCCAATATGACACCTCAATCTCTTAAATGCCTCTTGGCCTTTCATTCGGTCTCTTGGCAACATTCCCCGAATCATTCTTTTAACCAATCTGTCCTCCATTCGAATATACTTAGGTCCCTTCAACGAAGACCCTCTACCCATTGCCCTTTTAGCCCGAATCTTTTTAATTAAAACTTCCTTTCTTCCAGAAACAATAATTTCTTCACAATTAATAATATCCACAAAATTCCCCTTCAATAAATCCTTCGCTACCCTGCTTGCCAATCTACCAAAAACTGCGCCCTCACCATCATAAATTATTTTTGCCATTATCTTAAAATATCATAACCATTTAATTCAGGATTCTTTTTCATCTCATCAGCAATAAAAACAAACGTTCCCTTTGCGTTCCTAATTTTTTCAGCTGCTTTATCTGATACAGACCACGCAACAATTTTTTTTGCCCCTGTTAAATCACCAGCACTCAAAACTTTTCCAACAATTAAAACATCTCCTTTAATCATATCAATATCTTTCAAATTAATTGCAGGCCATCTTCGTTTTGGTTTAGCTAATTCTTTCGCAATAACAGGATTTATCTTTTTTAATTTGATTATAGTCTCAACTAAAGAAGCATCCCTCTTGTGCCTCATTCTTTTTTCAATTTTACTCTTACTTATTGTTATTTCCATTTTGATTTTTCTCCTTCCTTCTATGGGAGAAGAAGGATCAGTGTGCCCCGCCCATTTATCATCCCTATCAGGTAGGGTATCGAACCCGTTCGAATTTCTCCTTCCTTCTATGGGAGAAGGAGGATTCGAACCCCCGTAGGCAAAAACCACTACGGCCTAAACGTAGCCCGTTTGACCACTCCGGCATTCTCCCCCAATTACTCAGCGAAGAATCCACTGAGACTACTTAATTACTTTAGAGACCTCAGAAAGATTTCCTTTCAAAGCCTTGCATGCATCGATAAACATCTCTCTAGCACCTATCTGACCCCAAGACTCAATACTAAATACTAGATTATTATCAAATCCAATTGTAACGCCCGGGTAACTTTCCATATCTTCTCCGTCTAAATCGCATACCGCCGCATTTTTAACTTTTAATTTCTCTCCAAACATCTCAAAAACTTCAGGATAAATTTCCGCCAACTCACTCTGTTTTTCACCATCCCTATTAATTTGTATATTGGCTAAATGCTTATAAAAAATAATTCCTGGAGAAAATTTTGCATGATTAATTCCCTTACCTATTCTTGCTCTAGCGACAAGTTCAATTTCCTGCCCCTCTCCAATTAAAACGATTGGAATTTCAGAATTAACAATTAAGTCCCCAAGTTCTCCAGAATGAATTTCTCTTATCCCTTCTTTTCCTTTAACTTTTAATTTCATCTCAACATTCTGGTCTGCTTTCAGCTTCTCATTCTTCAGAGGAATAAGTCCAAGTCTATGTGCAATAATTTCATCATAAAGCACAGAGTCATTCTTATAAATATCTACTTCATCAATCGCTAAAATAGGAATCTCATCAACACTCCGTCTAATAGCATTTGCTAAACTCACATCTATATCACTAATAAAAATTACTTTCTCTGGCGTTTTTTCAATCATTTCCATCAGCAAAAATCCTGAGATTTTTGATTAGCAAGAACTCTGTCATTGCATAATCTTTCTCTAATTTCCTCCAATAATTTATTTATCATTTTATTTAATTTAATATTTAGTTTATAAGTTTATACTCGTCTACCTCTCCTTCCACCTTTCTTCTTCGGACCCCCTCGTGGAACACAAGTTATATCTGTCATACTTAAAATTTTAAAACCTTCCTTAGTTAATATCCTGACAATCACATGTGCCCCAGGTCCCATTCCTGTAGCTCCCGTCTCCCCCTTCATCCGAACATAAAGAGTATTAATTTTATAATCTCTACACATATCCTGAACTTTTTTAGCAATAAACATTGCAATCGTTGGATTAGCCCTCATTCTATCATGCTTAGTAATCTGTCCCCCTGATGTTCGCCCAATAGTATTTCCTGCTAAGTCTGTTACTGTAATAATAGTATTATTAAAACTCGCATAAACATTCAAAATTCCAATATTCTCTTCATTCTTTACCATATTATTCTTTCTTTACCTCATTAGAGCCTTCTTCAATTTCCCCATCTATTTCAGTATCTTCATTAGAATCTTTGATTTCTTCTTTAGAAACAATCTTTCGTGCTTTTACAGAAATTTTATCTTCCAATTCTTTCGTTACAACAAAGGAAGGAATATTGACTACGCGACCATCAACCAATACATTCTTATGAACAATTAATTGTCGAGCGTTCCGGATAGTATTCGCCAATCCTTTTTTGAATAAAATAGTTTGTAATCGTCTTTCAAATAAATTCTCTTCAGTCAAGGCTAGAACATCTGAAATATCTCTGACAACAATCCCCCTCTTACTTAATTTATCAAAAAAACTCTGCTGTTCTTCTACATTTTTCCCAATAAGATTTTTGGCTCTTCGACGGAGTTTAGAAACCGCAGTTTTCGCCTTCCAAATTTCTCGTTTATTTTTTAGACCATATCGTTTAACTAAAACATTTTCTTCATCCATTCTTATTCGATCATACAATTTTTTAGGTCGATTAAAAAGTTTGTGTTTTCGTCTAATATCTCCCATATTCCCTTATCTCTTTTTTCCTGCTGCAACAGATGGTTTTCTGTTCTTACGGAAGTTAGATTTAGTTCTTTGACCTCTTACTGGTAATCCTGCTGCATGCCTAATACCTTTGTAAGATTTAATCTTTCTCATTCTCTTAATATCAAACTCTTTTCTTAATCTTAAATCTGCACCACTAAAATGTTTATCTCTGCCTTCCTCAAAATCTTTTCGCCGATTTTTCAAAAATCTCGGAATTGAAGGATTTTTAATAAATTCTTCAATCTTTACTATTTCTTCTTCAGAAAAATCCTCTATTTTCTGATGCTTATCAATCTTTAAAACCTTGCAAACAGCATTAGCAAACGTCCAAGAAATCCCTGAGATTTTAGTAATTTCTGTAAACAACTCTTTATCCCCTCGAACATCTTTACCCAAAATTCTAATTAAAACACTATTTTTATTCTCTTTCACGACGTGTTTTTTTTCGTTTGCCATTATATAACAAATAAATTATGCCTCTCCATTTCTGTTAATTCCCTCATAATTCTTCTCTCGATAAGGTTCTGTGGAGAAGGTAAGTTAGCAATCCGCCCATTAATATCTTCAAAGGAATCAAAAAGTTTCTCCTCCCGAGTCTTAAGAATTGCTAAGGTGTGTTTTTTTCCAAGACCAGGAAGCAATTCAAATTGATGGAGCCGAGTATTTATAGCCTGTGCCTCATTAAAAAATTTCACATACCTTTCTTCATTTTCTTCAACAAATTTCTTAACAAACTCCCCTAATTGAATTTTAGCAGTTTCAGTTAAATTTTCCCGAGGACATCTTCCAAGAATGTATTGCACCTTCTCCCTCTTATCATCTCCAATATAAACGTTTTCACCCACCTCAAATTTAACCCCTCGTCGAGGAACTAGTTCTAAAAGTGTAAATCCTTTAGTACCTATAGCTTGTGCCAAAGGCATCATTTTCTTCTCTAAAGGATAACCATAAGATAAGAAATCTAATATAATGGCATTTTCTTCTTTAACCATTTTTACTTTCCCCTATGAAAATGGATTCACGAAACATTTCCCATGTTACTTTAACCATTTTTACTTTCCCCTATGAAAATGGATTCACGAAACATTTCCCATGTTACTTTAACCATTTTTACTTTATCTAAGTATTATCATTATCTGAGCTTTTCACACTCACCTATAATCAATACTTTTTAAGAACCTCAAGAATCTTATTTGTCTCTTCTTCATCTAGAGAAACATCAACGATAATTTTATTTAATTCAGAAGCATCTTTTGGCATAAAATCAACAATCTTTACAATATGCATCTCTTTTAATCTCATAGAGTTAAGAGCCTTCAATTCTTCTTTCAATTCTATTGCCTTTTCAACAGGCATTTTATTAAAATTCTTAATAAACTTTTTAATCGTTTTACCTTTATCTGAATCTCCAACTAAGGATATAACTTCAGCCATGGTGATTGGAGTTTCTTCT
Organism: Nanobdellota archaeon; assembly: GCA_034716495.1. GTDB lineage: Archaea > Nanobdellota > Nanobdellia > Pacearchaeales > GW2011-AR1 > JAGVXH01. The sequence continues at coordinate 5,271 of JAYEHV010000035.1, read as the reverse complement.
TTAATAGTCATTTTAATATCCTCAAATGAATTGGATGAATAATAAATGTCTTCATCTTATCTCTGGTTTTAATTTGAACTGATTTAAATTTTCCCCGACTTCCAGTAACCTTACCACTCATCCCCTTCAACCGATTCGGGAAATTTGATGGAACACCCAAATCAGTTACAACTGCAACATTCGCACCATCATCAATTTCATTAAAGTATCGACTAAGCCTTAACTTTCCCTTTTCTCTAATACTTTTTCTTTGACGTGCCATAATATAAAGAGACAGAACTAACGCGCTGTCGCCAACTCGGACAATAATTATCCTAATAACTTCACAAAAATTTCCTTTATAAAGTTTTCCGCCTCCCCGAGAATCACTTTATTCATACAACCTTTCCCGTTTTCCTTATAAATTTTTTCGCTACCTAAAAAAACCTTCTGATTCGTTAATTGATCGTTGTTCTATAAAACATTCTCTTTCTTCAGGTTTAGTAAAATCATCTTTTAGAGAATCGACAACTAAAACATTGGACTCTTCAACCTCTGATCGGATACCAGATTCTATCCTATGTTTCCCAATCTCATCACTAACTCTCCCTAATTCTAAATTTCCTTTATCTCTTTCATCCTCCATCCCTGCAACAATCGCCCTCGCCATCTTCTCTCCCCAAACCTGATACATGCAACGTTGACACATGTCGACGACGGAACTTTCCTCTACAGCTTCAGAACAATAAATACATTTTTTCACCATCTTTCTATCTTCTGTCAATTTCTCTTTTTAAATATTTAGGAGATTGTTTACAAACTTTTAAAAACATAATAGCTTATAAATTCATATGAAAAAGATTGTGATGTTGATACTATTGGTCTTCTCTTTGACCTTAGTTAGTGCGGATGCGTGTGATTTAAGTATAAGCCTTTTGAATCAAGATCCATATCCTGCCGTTCCGGGAGATTATGTAAAATTAGTATTTCAAATTGAAGGTTTAGAAAGTCCAGATTGTAGCGACGTGACATTCAATTTACTCCAAGATTATCCTATCGAATTCGACCCAGGAGAAGAGAGCATAAAAAAATTCAGAAAAATAGATTATATCAAAGATTACGAATCAAACTTATTAATTCCTTATAAAGTTCGAATAAATGAAAACGCCCTCGATGGTTCAAACCCTATAGAAGCAAATATCCAAAATAAAGGAGATGCACCAATTTCTCAGATGTTTAACATAGAAGTTGAAGATGCTCGAGCTGACTTCGAAGTTTACATAAAAAATTATGATTACCTAACACACGAATTAGAATTAGAGATTTTAAATATCGCGAAGTCTGATGTTGAGGCACTGACTGTTGAAATTCCAAAGCAAGAGGGGATAACAGTTAAGGGACCAAATAAGGTTGTAGTGGGAGACCTTGACTCAAATGAATATACTTCTGCAGATTTTGAAGCGACTCTCACCGATGGATTAATCACCCTAAGCCTTATTTATTCAGATACGATTAATGTTCGAAGGACTATTACTAAGACTGTTGTCTTTGATTCTTCATATTTTACTAAGAGAGTAACCGATGAGAAACCAACCTCAATTTGGACATATTTGTTTTTGGGGGCAGTAGTTATTTTTGTAATAGGGTATTTCTATAAGAAAAAGAAATCTAAGAAAAACAGATAACTTTATTCATATCTAAGTGCATCCACTGCATTAATCTTACTTGCTCTCCACGCGGGAACCATCCCTGAAATTGCTCCTGTCAAAGTTGCAAATAATATTAATCCTACAAATAAAGGCCAAGAATAATGCGGACTCAAAAATCCATATCCAAGATTATCTAAAATATCTCCTGCAAGAACAGTCGCACCCCATCCCATTAAAACACCTATAACTCCTGCGACAAAACCAAGGAACCCAGACTCAAATAAAAATATTTTAAAAATTTCAGAATTTCTCGCCCCAATAGACTTCAAAATTCCAATTTCCTTAAACCTTTCAAGCACCGACGTAATCATAGTATTAGCAGTATTAACTGCAGACACAATAACAGAAATTAAAGCAATCAAAATAATAAATCCAATAATAATATCTAAAACCATCGTAAAAGATTCCAACAAATCAGAGTAAGATTGAACTGTAAAATCTTCTTTTCCCTCATCTAAATTTCTCGCATGCCTCAAACTTTTCTCAACTTTTTCCGCCACCCTATTAACCTCGTCCTTCTCCGCTCGAGCAATAATCATCCCATAAGAAAGATTCTCGTCTGGATAAAGTTCAGCCATAAAATCATTAGTTACATAAATATTCGAATCATCCTGGGGATTACCAATCTTCTCGTAAAACCCCACAATCCTCAAATCCTGTCCCTGCACATTAATTTTACTATTAAGGGAATATTCTTTTGGGAAAATTTTATCTTTAAGCAAATAATTATAACCTAATGTAACTTTTCCAGAATCACCCCCTCGTAGAGCCCGCCCCTCAATCACCTCAATATCAGAAAGTTCCATTATTATTGGCAAATCAGTATCGTAACTTGTGACAAACACATATTTTTTCAAATCATCCCGTATTACCTCAGCTACCCCCATGTATATCCCCGTCGCCTCATAAACTCCCGAAGTTTTTTTAATCGCCCTTATATCCTTATCCAAAAGTTTAAACGTCGTATCTAAACCTGGAACAAGACCTCCTTTGGGCATAATCATTAATTTGTCTGCCGAAGATGAGGAGGTGAATTCATCAATATAGTCATAAAGCCCCCAACCAAAACTAACAAAAATAAAAATCGTAGCAATTCCAACAAAAATAGACAAAATTGTAAGGACGCTTCTTGCTTTACTTTTCTGAATATTATTCAATGAATATTTTACACTCTCTTTACTAATTACCATAAATTCAAAACTTTAGTTTTTAATTTTGCAAAGACTTAGTCATTGCATAATCTTGAAAAACCTACAACCCCAAATTTAATTATCATCCTCTCAACGCCTCCACAGGATTTTGTCCTGCTGCATTCATCGCGGGAACGAGCCCTGCCACCGCACCAATAATGAAACTTCCAGCCAATGCCCCAACAATTAATATAAAATCAACACTAAAAGAAAGTTCCGCTCCAAGAAAATTATTAATCCCTGCAATCCCTCCAATCCCTGCTAAAGTCCCAAAAACAACACCAACCAACCCGCCAATAAAACCAAGCATCCCAGACTCAAAAAAAAATTGCATAAAAACTTGACTGTTCTTAGCTCCAATCGCTTTCATAATCCCAATCTCTTTCTTCCTTTCTAAAACTGAAGTTGTCATAGTATTAACAATACCCAAAGCCCCAACCAAAATCGAAATCGAAGCTATAATAATAATAAAAGCCTGAACCCCTCCAAGAATACTATTTACAGTTTCCATCATTGCCTCAGGGGTAGAAACCTCAAAATTCTCCTCGCCAACCTTAACATCTCTTCGCTGTCGCATCAATTTTTCAATGTCTTTTTTTGCCCCTTCCATCGCATCCTCACTTTTAGCTTTCACTGCAATCAGATCCACATCATCACCATAATCCCATAAATCTCTTAAAGGTGCCTCATTTATTATCACTAAACTATCAACCATAAAACTACCTGTCTTTTCTAAAATTCCCACAACTTTAAATTTTCTATCTTGTATTAACACGCTTTTTCCGGGCACAACAGCCCTTCCAAAAATAGTATCATCTTCCCAAAAATTATAACCAAGCATAACTCCATTCACATCGCCATCTTTAAGCATTCTCCCAGTTTCAATTTCCAAATCCAGAACCTCATAGGCGAATTTCCTATCTATTCCATCGGGGGCAGAAGTGACCATCCCAAAATTAACGACATTATTATATTCAGTTTTGCCTGAACTAATTATTCTAGAAATAGCAATTTCTACAGAAGACAATTTCCCAATAGCCTCTGCGTCATCAAGCGTTAATTTCTCAACAGCTCCACTTCCCGGAGCCCCAAACGAATTAATTCCCCCTGCCTGAACCGTAAGAACTTGCGTAGAACTAATTCCAAATTGAGCACCAACCGCTGCCTGTAATCCTGTTCCCAAACTAATCAAAGAAACAACCGCAGTTACCCCAATAAAAATTCCAAGCAAAGTTAACCACGAACGAATTCTTCGATGTTTCAAATTCTTCAAAGCTAAAATTAAATAATCAAGCCTCATTATTATCTTCTCCCTTTTGACTTAGTTTCCTTCTTCTTTTTAGTAACATCAACAAACTTTTCCCCCACCCTTTTCGTCACTTTATCAAGTTCTCCATCCAATAACCAATAAATAATATCAGCATATTTCTCAGCTAAATCTGAATCATGTGTAACCATAATGATAGTTTTTCCTTTTTTATTCAATTTTTCTAAAAATTCCATTACAATCGCTCCAGTCTTTGTGTCTAAATTTCCTGTAGGTTCATCCGCAAGAACAACCTCCGGGTCATTCGCCAAACTTCGAGCAATAGCGACCCTTTGCATCTGTCCTCCAGAAATCTCTCCAGGATAATGATTCATCCTATCATATAACTCTACTAGCTTCAAAAGCTCCTCGGCTTTATCACTTCTTTCTTCAATACTCGTCCCTTGAAACATCATCGGCAACATCACATTTTCTTTCACCGTCAAGTTGGGGATTAAATTAAACGACTGAAAAATAAAACCAATCTTCTTTCCACGAACCTGTGCCAAATCAGATTCACTTAATTCAGAAATATCCTTCTCATCCAAATAAATAGAACCGTGAGTTGGCATATCCAAACTCCCCACAAGATTCATCGCTGTAGATTTTCCTGAACCGCTCGGACCCATAATCGCTACAAACTCTCCTTCAAAAACTTTAAACTCTAAATGACTAAGTGCCTTAACGATAGAATCCCCCATAGGATAGTGTTTTGAAACATCTCTCAATCTAATTATTTCCTTACCCGCCCCTTTTTTCATAATCAAAACACACAGAATACATATATAAATCCACCGAAGGATAAACTTTAAATAGCCAAATTTCACTAGTCAATTATGATAATTCCGATTCGTTGCTTTTCTTGCGGAAAGCCAATAGCACATTTATATGGAAAGTATAAAAAGTTAGTCGAAGAGGGCAAATCTCAAAAGGACGTCCTCGATGAAATTGGTTTAAAGAGATATTGTTGCAGAGCGCAAATTTTAGGACAGACAGACACACTAGAGTTGGTTAACAAATTCAAAAAATTCTAAGATTTATGTTTACTAATAATCTTCCAAGCTACAACCCCAAAGATTACTAAGAT
>JAYEHV010000034.1:0-11066 GCA_034716495.1 Nanobdellota archaeon | reverse complement strand
CTTTTCCCTACACTTCATACAACCCCCTTCTTATGTAGTTTGTATTTTTCTAAACCACTCCGTAACATCCTCCTCTTCCTCCTCCTCTCCGAAAAACTTTTCCCAGAGAGAAATCCCGAAGATAGATGATAACGCCTCAGCTAATGCTAAAAACACCAATAGCGGGGAACAGATTATCACAAGGACAATAATCCCTGTTGCGATAAGAAGTCCATACCGTAAGTCTTCCGCAACACTCGACTTCCCCATTTCTACGTCTGCAAATCTCATAAAACCTCCTTTCTTAATCAAACAGTTTTTCTACAGACTTTCCTGTCTTTTTTATATCTTCCACTGCATCCGCTCCCTCTTGAACGATACCAGCGAATTTTGCGATATTTAGGAGCAACTTAACAGGACCCCTCCACCAGCTTTTCTTTCCAGAGGTTTGAGATTTTCTATACATGCTTTCTAGTGTTACCTGAAATGTAAGAACTTTTTTAACCTGTTCGCATCCCCGATAGAAGTTTTTTCCTGCATTTGCATTGTAGCCGAAATGTTGCAGAAGAAAGATAGATATTAACAATCCTATTATAATTTTCTGTTTTCTTCCTCCATTCTTTGGTCTAGAAAAAAACTTACACAGATTCCTCCACGCTACGACATGTAACCATATAGTTCCGTAGCGTTTTTTTATTTCCCGTTCTATAAAATTTAGTAGCGCACTGTTCCACCAAATCAGAAAACTGAAAAATCCAGCCCACCCCATAATAGTCAAAGGGATGTGCCAGAAGTTATTTCTTATTAGAAAATCACTGAAAAAATTACTCACCTCCTCACCTCCTTATTCTATAATAGTCCTCTCCAAAAGAAAAGTTTTACACCACCCCATATAACCTTAGTCCATTGCCACAGGTTACCTTGTTTTCTTGCAGCGTCTATTGTAACGTCTATACCGTACTTTGTTTGAACGTACTTGGCAATTTGTATTCCAATAGCTTTTTTTGCTGCTGTTGGAGTGTACCTTTCAGCCCAAGGGTTTGCCTTTTTACAGAGAACAAATTCTGCCTGAGTTTTACCGGGTAGCCAATTAATCGAATTGTTCGCCATGGCAAACCAAAGCACAAAGCTATAAACAAAGAAACATGTCCATGCTGATTTTATAATCCTTCGTTTTTTTAACCTCTTATTCCAAAGAGTCTTTTTTATTAACGCCAAAAATGAAATTCCTACTACGACGTATGGCCAGAGCAACAGCATTAATATGATAAACACTAAAATAAATATCACAAGTGTTAGCGGTATCCACTGGAGAGGCAGCGTGAAAAAGTTTTGGTTAAATAACCAAGATATCATGTTGAAGAATGGAGTTAAGAACTTGGTAATTACGTTCTCACATCCGCTAGTGTGAAGCCAGTAGAGAACAAACATGACTCCTACGATAAAAGTTCCTATGATGATTTTCCTCCGACGCTCCACACAGAATTTTTTTATTCTTGAGAAAAATCTAATTTTCTCCATCTATTACCTCCTTTTCCTTTCTCCTTCGCTAAGACTAAAAACAAAGATGTTATCAAAAATATCGCTGTTACTCCAAAACACACCGCCAACACATGATGGAGAACTACCACTATATCCCCCAAATACCACCCCGAGTCTTCTTCGACCTGCGCCAGAAATACTACTAATACGGAAACCGCAAAAACTCTTCCCGTAATCTTAAAGAATCCTTTTAAATTCTCATCAACCTCCTTATCTTTCTTAAACAATTTTCTATTATAGAAAAGGAAGAATAAGGTTATTATCGCTCCTACGACCGAGAAAATTTCTCTTAAGCTAAAATCTATAATGAAGCAAAAATCCATAATATTTGAAATAAACATTTCTCCTCCTTTTTTCCAGGAATTAAACCTGACCTGATTAACTAAATTTAACTAATATCTGTATAATTTCCATTATTTCGTCCGTCCTAATCACCTCTTTTAATTTCTCTTTTTCTTTTTTCTCTATTGTTATAAACTGGAAGGACAAAACTTTTTCTATAAACTTGTCGTCAGATAATCTAGTGAGCTGAGCTTGTGAGACTTTGAACCCGACACTTCCAAAATATTTTTTGTTTGTATAGTCAATGATAAGAAGGCGTCGGATTGCTTTCCAAAATCTTTTTTCATTGGCAAAGTTAATCTTGAGATTAAACCTTGCTTTAAAGAATTCCTTTGTCTTGGAGAATTCCTTTAGACGACGTAAGATATCCTCTTTGCACCACATCCCCACCTCACAGTTGTATGAACTGAATTTATTGTAAATTTCATTCACTTGGTGAAACCTCGTTAAACTTTTACTATTCATTTCCATATCCTCTCCTTTCAGTTAATTACTACCTGTTTTACTCTTCTTCATTATCCTTTTGATTATTCTTTGAAACTAAAAGTTCCCAAAGAATTGGAATCATTAAAAATCCTTCCATTTAAACATCCCCTTTCTTTTGTTCCTACTACATTAACTTAATAGAAATCAACATTATTATGGATAACACTACGACCATTCCTACTGATAATATTGTCGCATTCATATTTTTCACCTCCTTTCGATTTAATGCAATCCATTTAATATTTTCTACCACTAAGAAATTCGCTGTTTGAACCCCTCGATAACTTCCCCTCCTAAAAAACGTAGGAGTACAAATCCTAGGTAAACCATTATAATTCTTCCTGCAACAGATGGAACAGATGGTGTTGAGGTGAATATTTCAACTGCGAGACAATAAAATAAAAATCCTCGTAATAGAAACACTACTAAAAGATTCTTTTTGTTCTCCATAAAACCTCCTTCTTTTTTCAATATTCACTAATTAATTTTATAATATTCTTTGCAATGAAATTATTTTTGGCTCTTTTGTCCATTTAATTTCTTTGATTTTTGTTATTGTGAATCCCTCCAACACTGAAAAAGAATTCAGCGTTGTTTTTGACCCTAACAATTTCATCAGCCCGGCCTTATCTTCAGCTAAGCTCTCTTTTCCTTTTGCTAAAACTAGAACCATTATCAAATCTCCATTTTCTCTTCTAAAAATTACTTCAAAAATTTTCACCTTATTCTGTTCTTTCATTAAACCTCCTTTTTTACGTATTCCACTAGGAATACTATTTTGAAATACCTTTCCTTAGGTATTCCAGTTAATTTTTACAATTCTGACATAATTGTTTCTAGAAAGTTTTTCTTTAGAAATTACCTATTTCGCAAAATTTTTAGTTTTTTACGAGGTATTTCTAATTGTTTTTCCACATTGTTTCTTGAGTTGATAAATTCAGATTTTTAAAATGCTGAATTTTAGTTGTCTATGGATTTCTTTTGAAATTTGTGTTTGTGGATTTGATTGGTTTTTATATGTAAATATGATTTAATACCCTGCCAAATAGTTTTAGTTAGATTCGGTGTGGTATACTCTGATTTAGGCGGATTAATTTTTTCCAGCCTTTTTCGTATTTGATTTCTTCAACTTTGATTAATCCTTTCTCCTGCAATTCTTTCTTAATCTTTGTTCCCTTCCTTGCAGAAAGCCCAACTTGCAGGTATACCTCGACAGTACTCAGAGTATGATTAGGATTTTGTCGCAAGAATTTTATAAAGACTTGCTGTTCAGATGTTAAATCTGAATATGTATTTTCTTTTGAGAATTTATCTTTTTTAAATGTTGCTATTTCTTGGTTTTTAAATACATGATTAATCACAGTCATAACATCCTGACTCGTATAGTTCCCCTGAACCTTACTTTGTTCCAAAATTTTTTCTATCTCTCCAATCTCTACTCCAGATTTTAAATATTCCTTCACAAAATTATATAATATCATTTGTACTTCAGTAAACTCCTGAGGTTTTTCTTCAATTACTTCAGAATCCTGAGGTTTTTTCGAAACGGGATTTTGAATGGCATCGTTAAATTTGGGATCGATATTTTTTTCAAATTCATGATTCATCAACGTCGCCTGCATTCTGCTTTTAAGATCTTCGTCCATTATTCTCTGATTTCTAACTTCGGCGTAGGGAACCTCTATTAAGAACGGCGAAGTGTATCTCTCTGAAAGCTTTACGATAGCACTTCCCACAGGTAGCTGGGAAAAGTAGTGCCTTTTTTCTCTTAATTGCATCAAGTCACTTATATCTATAATATCTGACGGTAACTGCTGTTGAAATGCGATATGACACGCACTATTTCCTTTTACTGTATCAGAAATTTTAGAAATATGCTGGTCTAAACAAATAAGACTTGTTCCGTATTCCCGCATCTCCCGATAAATCATATCTGTCACCGATTCATTTGAAAAATTTGTAGGTTTTTTCAAAAAAATATTATGTGCCTCATCGACCAAAATTGCATGATCAAATTTTTGACTTACATAATTTTGTCTGGCTTTTTTCATCTTGTAAATATATGTAAGAATAAATTCACAAAAGAATTTTTTTTCAATATTCCCGAGCGTGTTCAGTTCCATAATAACCTTCCTTTTTAATAAATCCTCGACGGAAATACTATCTTTACCTTTATAGTTTAATGTTCTCCCGAACCCTCCAAAAGTCAAAACGGTTGCAATTCTAAGTGCGGACTCTAGCCATCCCCCCTCTCTTCCCTGAGTCTTTTCAAGTTTTTCTTCAAGCCTCCATTTAATATGATTCCAGGTAGGATAATTTTCCGAACCATTGTAAATTCCCCATTCCTTAAACGCCTCATCCAAAGTTTCTAAAAGAACTTTATGCACACCAAACGATGCCGAGAAACTTTCTGTTAATAAATCTGACAAAACATTTATCCACTCTTTTGGAGAAACGCCTTTAGGAGGTTGATTAATATTTGTTTTAAATCTATTTGTTACTCTTTCGTCACCGACGGTAAAAATCACAAGCGAGCTGTCTATAGAGATTAAAGGTCTAAAAGATTTTTTCCAGTCAAAAATTAAAAAAGGTTTTTTGTGTTGACTGAGAGTATTAATTAAATGAAAGGCGAAAGTGGTTTTTCCTGAGCCAGACATACCTGTAACACAAATATGTCTTGACCAATCTTTTTCTCTTAATTTAAATGGAAAGAGTTGTCTTCCCGCATAACTTACAGTAGCTAAAGAATAATCACCATCTATAATTTGTTCCCTTGGAGGCTCTAATAAAACACCTTTATCTAATAATTGATTCAAATTCTTCTGGTAAAGTGCATTAAGAACATGTGCAATTTCTTCCCGTTCTTCTCTTCCCTCAGCAATAGAATATCTAAAATAAATATCATCTATTTTCTTCCCGAAGACAGGCCTAAGACTGTTGCAAATTTCTTCCACAGATAATGGTCTTGTTTGTATCATATTAAAATCTCCTTAATTATTCGTCAAGTATACCTTCAAATATTTCTGCTCTACTTATTTTTTCATTTAGTTCCTTTGTTCTATCTCTTAATTCTTTTTTTAGTAGTGCAATATCTCTCCAACAACCTACTTTTTCGTTTAATTGAAGTTCAGAAATTTCTATTTGTTTTTTCCTCAAGTCAGCTCTTTCTCTGGCGAATTCGGAATCGTCTTCACCTTTTGGTACATTTTCTAAAAGAAAATTTTTAATATCTCTCTTCATTTTCTCACCTTCTTGGATAAAACTCCCGCTAAGACCACTTCTTTCCTCTATCAATTTTTCAATCTCAAGGACCGTTTCTTTTAAAGAATCTAATTTAGCTTTTCCTACAGATTCTAAATTATTTTCAGGGATATTCCCTTGCTTTAACGAGGTATTCCATGTATTCCCTGAATCGTATTTCGGACTTATTCCAGTTGAAATATGTTCTTCCATAAAAAAAATAGTAATTTATGCTTTATAAACTTTTCTATATGTTGTTACTAAGAAGTTAGGACATCTGTTTGTTGAATTATTGGAAAACAACAAAATCTCTAGAGATAAATTGGTCAGGTCTTGATTCAAGAATTGGATTTAAAATAATTTTGAGTCCTGTTTTATTGGAGATTTTTTGTTCATTTACTTTAATTGTTCGTATTATTGGAAGTGTCATTGCTATCTTTGCGTTAGACTTTTTTATTTTTTTCATTCTTATAAGAATTGGGATGATGTAAGCTTCAAAGTTTTGAATTATTTTTTTTGCTTCCTCGTCGTTTGGTTTTCTTCTTAGAACTTTTCCCAAAGGTGTTTCTGTAGCGATTGCCTTAAATTGTAAATCAGGGGCTTTCTTTGAATCTCGATTTTCCAAGGTATACCTCGATTTAATATAATATTTTTCAGTAAACCATCTTAAATTTTCTCCTGCATCTTTTATTGCTTGATTGTCTTTGTCAATACCATAGACATTTATTCTCTTGAGAAGAGCTTCTTGGAGGATTCCTCCGACGCCACAAAAAGGATCTAGGAGTAAATCGTGAGGTTTTGCTCCTGATAAATTGATTAAAATTTTTGAAAGTCTTGGGGAGATTGCTAAGTGTTCTCGTCGGATAGGTTTACTCATATCTCGTTCTTTTACAAAATAATAATCATAGGTCTGCGTCGCTGTCCCCAAATATATTTTGTTTTTATCCAAATAATAAAAAATAGTAAAATCTACATTTGGGAGTTCTTGTTTCCCCCCATCTTGAAATTTAATTCGTTTCCGTCCATGTTTGAATATGGCCTTTTTCTTTTCTGATTTAAATTTTTCTTTTAGTAATTCGGGTTCCATATTTCCAACAGTAACATAGGAAAATTTATCTGCAGGAATAATTTCATTTTTCTGAAGATATGTTGTAAGGTTTTCTTCAGTGCCTTCGAAAATTATCTTGCCAAGTTTCATTATTCCTCCGAATTCTTGAATGTCAAATTTTTCGTTTTCGTTTACTTCTAAAACTAAAATATTTTCTTCGAATAATATTTCTCTATAGATTCTATTTCTAGATCGCATATACGCCGAGACTTCTGCATGTGAGAGTTTAGGATTACGGCCTAGGATGAAAAATACCTTCACAGATTTAGGAGTACAATTGGTTGGGGCAGACCCCACCTTCGCTGATTTATTTATGTTATTCGTCGGAGTATACTGTATTTTCATAATGGGTATAAGAATTATAATAATCCTTAAAAAGTCTTTGATTTGGAAATTAATATGGAAAACCGAAACGAAGTTGTTATAACTGGTGTCGGGGTAGTTAGTCCTCTAGGTTCTGGAGATGAATTTTGGGACAATTTAATTAATGGAGTTAGTGGGGTTGGTAAAGTAACAAAGTTTGATACGACTCATTTTCGTTGTCACCTTGGTGCAGAGGCTAAATTTGACCCTTCTAAGTTTGAACTTAATGGTAAGGAAGTGAGAAATTTAGATTCTTTTTCTTTGTACGCTCTTGGTGCTACTAGAGATGCTATACTTGATTCGAGATTAGAATTAAAAGGGGAAAATCCTCGAGGGGGTGTGATAATTGGTACTGGTAATGGGGGGGTAGAGTCTATTGGAAAAGATACAAAGAAATACGAGTTGAATCCTGATTCGAATGCAGCTAGAAAAATTAATCCTCGTTTGGTTTCACGATGTATGCCTAACGCGGCTACTTCTGCGGTTTCTATTAAGTATGGTCTTACAGGGCCTTCATATTCACCAATTTCTGCATGTGCTTCCGGAACACATGCGGTTATTTGTGGGGTAGAAAAAATTATTCTTGGGAAGGCAGATTTTATTATTGCGGGAGGTTCAGAAGCAGCGTTTACCCCCAATTCTTATGGTTCTTTCGCAAATATGGGGGCGATGGCAAGAGGATATCCTGAAAATCCTTGGGAGGCATGTAGACCATTTGAAGCTAAGCGAGAAGGGTTTGTTATGGGTGAAGGATCAGGAATAGTTGTTTTGGAAAGTTTGGAACATGCTAAGGAGCGAGGTGCTAAAATTTATGCTAAGATTATAGGTTATGGAACGAGTTCTGATGCATATCATATTATTGCACCTGACCCTTCAGGAAAAGGAATTATCCAGGCAATGAACGTCGCATTAGAAGAAGCAAAACTTTATGGTGTTTCTATAAAAGATGTAGATTACATTAATGCGCATGGAACTTCAACACCCCTTAATGATAAAACAGAGTGCTTCGCAATCAAACAAGTGTTCGGGAAATATGCTCCTTATATTCCTGTGAGTTCTACGAAATCTATGACTGGACATTTATTGGGTGCGGCAGGAAGTTTAGAAACTGTTGTTTGTGCTAAGACATTGGAGAAAGGAATTATACCTCCGACGATTAATCATGAAAATACTGCTGAAGACTGTAAGGGGTTAGATTATGTTCCTAATGTCCCTAGGGAAAAGGATGTGGAGGTTGTTATGAATAATAGTTTTGGGTTTGGCGGACTTAATGCTGTCCTTGTTTTGGAAAAATATAAAGGATAAAATTATTTAGAAGTTCTAATTGTTTTTGTTGTAACCTTGCATGGCAATCTTGACTTTGCTGCGTGGATTAGTTTTCGTGCGTTGATTTCTTGTTTTGAAGTTTTAACTCCGATTATAAAAAGAGTTTGACCCGGTTTTATTAATGCTGCTCGACCTATGGCCTTACCAAAAGATTTGCTCATACCGGTCTGCATACGGTCAGCCCCTGCACCTGTAAGCATTCTATTTTCTCTTAAAATATGGTGTGGATAAATTTTTACTTCAAGATAGAATCCTTCTCCGCCTTTTGTTTGTAAGAATCTGTTAAAATACTGTCGGACAGCTTCGATAGAATTATCTCTAATTTGACATTTTTCTTTAGAAATTATATGGATCTGTGTTATGTAATTTCCTTTATCAAAACCTTTTAGGTCGCCCATTTTGAATTTGACGATTTGAGAGTTTGGAATTGTTTTGATATACGACCTTACTCGTTTTTTTGACTTACGAGTATATGGTCTTGTGTAGCGTTTAGTATATGCTGAACTTTTTCTTAATGCCATTTTAATTAATTTCTACATCAGTTCCGATTGCTTGCCCGGGCAAACCTTTTTCGAAGATTGCCCGAATTACCCCGTTTCCTCCATGAGCCGATGCGATTTTACCTTTAATTATCGTTGGTTCTTTCCCAGAACTTTTCCATTCCGCAGTTTTACCTACGAACTCTTTAGCCTTTCCTCTAGAATCTATTCCGGGAATTTCAATAAGAAAATGTCTTGGAGTATATGTTTTTCGTCCTCTACGGAATTGAATAACTTTTGCGATGACCATATCAATTAGGTGAAAAATTGGTTTATAAATTTAACTTTAGCCTAGGCTCTGTCCAGAAATGCAAATCTAACCTAAGAATTTAATTTACCCTTGGAACTTTTTATTATTTTTATATTAAGATTAGAATATTTTTTCTGACAATATTTGGAAACTTCCGAACTTTGATCCCCACAACCATTAAGACAAATGATTATTTTTAGGAGATTTTTAATATTCTTTATTGAATTATTTATTGAATTAATACAAGACATTAGAGATTTCTCTTCATTGCATACTGCTAAACCTATCGTTATGTTTTTCATTTTAATTTGAACTTTTCATACTCTTCTAGGGCTGTAGAAATAATATCCCTTATATCTTTCCACTTAATCAAATCAAACAATTTTTGAGGTTTTACAAAAAGTCTATCATAAATGATTCCTGTTGAAGGATCCTTGGTTTGTTTGTTAATATCTTTTGCAGTACAAATAAATTTTGCTTGGAAAAAATGATCTCCTTCGAATTTGTCAGGATTTTTAGGATATATAACTTCAGTATAGCCAATATGTTTGCAGTTATCAATTTCAATAGAAGCTTCTTCTAATATTTCTCTTTTCAAGGTATCAATCATATCTTCCCCCTTTTCTGGATGTCCTCCTGGAAAGTTCCACTTACCTTTATTTCCAATAATTAAAATCTCGCCATTATCATTAAAGCATATCCCTGCTATTTGGGTTACAGGACTATTCAAACAATTTAATGGTTTCCAGATACTAATTATATTATTTTCTTCCTTGTTTCTTATATTCATTTCTATTACATCTCCATCACTTTTTTAATGTGTCCATAATTAGATGATACATCATACTTTTTTAATTGTTCTATCTCTAGCGAACTTCCTCCCTCAATAACCTTTTCTAACCATCCTTCCAGAGAGGGAGATATTAAAGCAGGTTTTGGAGCAACTACCCCTCCTATGTTGGATGCTAAATTATTGCAACCAGATGCCTGAGCTTCAATTGAAACTATTCCAAATGTTTCAGGACGTTTTGAAGGAAGCAATACTAATTTACATCTGGAATATAAATTAGGCATATCGTTACATTCTCCAATATATTTTACATTTTCTAATTCGTCTACTATTTTTACCACATCTCTAGTAATTCCAGAACCGCAGATAGTAAATCTCTCTTTAGGTAATTTCCTTGCTAGTTCTAGGGTAGTAAAAATTCCTTTATAGTCTACTGGTTTAACATGCAATATTTCATTTCTGTTTCCCTTTCCTCTCTGATTAAAAAATTCTTCCAAATTTATAAATGGGTTGCATACTTTCAAGTTATTAAAACCTAAAAATTTATAGTGATTATTTAAAAATAGGCTTGGAACAAAAGTTCTTTTTGAAGAAGATATTACTTTCTGTAATTCTAAAGTATTATTTTTAGAGTGTAAATATCTCGATCTTTCATATTCCTTACTGTCCTTTCCAATACAAATATTCGCAGGCGTATCAGTATATCCAAACTCATGAATAAAATTAAAAAGGGGTACTGATAGAGTTTTCTTTCTTAGCATCTTTGAAACTAAAAAAGAGAGTTCATGTTGAGAGATTATAATATCTGGGTTTGATTCTAGTATTGCTTTCTCAAGATTTTTATCATTTTTTATTTCTCTAATCTTTATAGATTCTTTTAATGGTTTTTCTACAGGAGGAATTCTATCGTAAAAATTAAATGAGGTATAAGCAATATCATTTTCTACCCCTTTGAAGTTTTCTCTTCCCAGTGAATAAATTTCAACATCATAGTCTTTAGATAATCTCTTGGAAAGGATTAACATAGATGTTTCGGCACCTCCTGCCGGGGGAAATCCATGTCTCATACAACAAAGAATTTTTTGTTTTTTCATTTTAAAA
>JAYEHV010000033.1:0-11288 GCA_034716495.1 Nanobdellota archaeon | reverse complement strand
ATCCAATCGGGTCCAATGCGCCTGTCGATGAGTTTCGCCAGTTGGGGATTGCACAACTTCAGCCAACGGCGTGACGCAGCGACGTTGGCGGAGCATGTAACCTGTCTGCAACCATATATTTCAATTTCAAATAAAACATATTACCAATAAAAATTTTAATCGGCATCCTTTGTCCACTAATCCCATTATACATAATTTCCTTACCAGTCTCTCTAAACCCGAGCTTCTTCAAATTATTTTCTAAGGTATCAATCGTCTCTCCAGTAAATGCAGAAGCATCAATGATTTTCCCCGAAAGAGCCGCAACTTTTCCCCCAAGAATATCCATCAGATAACTAACTGTCATACGGGATGGAATACCGTGAGGATTAAACATAACATCTGGTCGAATACCGTTTACAGTAAATGGAATATCTAACTCCGGAGCCACCATACCAACAATACCCTTCTGACTATGAGGATTTGAAAACTTATCTCCGATTTCTGGAATCCTCAATTCTCGTGTTCTAACCTGAACAAGCTTATTACCCTCCTTATCTTGAGCAATAAAAACAGCATCAATAACACCCGTTTCCTCTTGACGAATCGCCGAAGAAGCTTCACTTTTTGTCTGAATTGAAATCTCACGAGCCTCACTCAAAAACTTAGGCGGACTAACTTTTCCAATAACAACTTCTCCAGAAACCATTTCAGCCTCAGGATAAACAATTCCATCATCTTCTAAAAACCTATAACTCTCTTCAGTCCTATAACCTGAAACATCTTTATCCGGAACAACAATCTCATCCTTGAGACCTCCCGCATAATTCAATTCTACAGAAACATAAGGTCTAAACCTAGAACTACGAGCAAGACCTCTATCAACAGAACCTTTATTCAAAACAATCGCATCTTCAATATTATAACCCTCATAAGGTAAAATACCCAGAACAACATTCTGCCCAACAGGATGAACATTCAAAGTATCATAAATAAAAGTTCTAACCAACGGCTTCTGGGGATAATGTAAAAGTGAAACATCAGTATCAATTCTAACCGGAAAATTTCCTGCATAAAGACCCAAACCTTGACGATAAGCCCTCGAACCACCCTTAACCATACGCGCAGGAGGACTATGATTCCCAAATGGAATAAGTGCAACACTAACGCCCAGAAGATCAACAGGATCAATCTCAAGATGAGTATGCTCATCAGTCAAATCACTTTCCTTAAGTGCAATATAACAATCATCTTCTTCAGCAGCATCAAGATATTCCAAAATCTTCTCATCTAACAAACCCTCCCAATTTAAACTTCCCTTACGAACCAATTCCAAATGTTCTGCCTTCAACTTAGAAATACCATTTTCAACAATAATTAACGGACGAATAACTCTTCCAATCTCAGAACTTATAAAAACAGTCCCTAAAAACTTATCAAACTTTACAGACATTTCAATAGGCAATTTACCCTCTCGACGATAATCTCTCACAGTATTAACAAATATCTTCACATCATCGGTAACTCCAATAAATCGTCCATTATAAAAAACATCAATATCTCCTTCATCACTTTTATTTGCAAACCCTTTCAAAATATTTAAAATAATCTCCTGATCCATCAAAGTTCGAGTTGAAATCCTCGCAAGTAAAGCTAAATTCTTCCTCAATCCAATTTCAGTCCCTTCAGGAGTTTCAATCGGACAAAACCTGCCATAATGAGTTGGATGAACTGTTCGTGCAGCCAAATTTTCCTGTTCACTTGGAAGAGTCGAAGTCACCCTCTGCAACTGAGACATAACTGCAAACGAATTATTCTTATCCATATTTTGAGTCACACCATTTCGCTCACCAATCCACGAACCTGTAGCAATTGCACTCTCTATTCTATGTGTAAACAAAGTAGATTTAGCGATAGTCTTAATCGAGAAAAACTTACGCCTCTTCACAGTCTTTTGTAATGTATGTTGAACCTCTCGAAGAAGGATACCCATATTTACCCTGAATAAATCCGCTAACAAATCCCCTGAAAGTCTCACCCTCTTATTCGCATAATGATCCTTATCTGTCATTGAATCTTTTGGATTTTCTTTAGTAATATAAAACTGTTTAATAAACTTACAAAGAGTTTTAGCCTTTTCAAGACGAGTATCCTTGCTAAGTCCGATATGAGGTAAAAAATAAGAATCTATCCTTTGCTTGACCCTATCAAGCATTTCCTTATTAGTTCCTTGCAACGAACTCTTCTCGGCAATCCACATCAAAGCATCATTAACATTTGCAATACTCGCAAACTCATAAAAATTAACCACCAAACTATCTGTCTGTTTCCGAACTAATTGAGCAATATCTGCATCACTAGAAAGACCAAGTGCCTTCAATAAAATCATTGCAGGGATATCCCTAAACCTTGAAAAAGAAACTTCCAAGATTCCTTCAGAATTCTCAGATAATAAAATAGGAATTTTATAAGCATCCTTCTGAGAAAACAAACGTAAAACCAATCGCTTCTTAATTTTCTGCCACTCAATAAACGTCTGATTCGATGCCAAATCCTCTGCCATAACCATCACCCTCTCATTACCGTTAATCAAAAAGTAACCTCCAGTGTCTTTAGGATCAATATAATTCTTAACCAACTCTTCCTCGCTCATCCCATCAAGATTACAAGCCCTGCTCTTAACCATAATCGGAATCCTTCCAAGTTCTACTTTCTCAGTCTCAATCTGTCCTGCATAATTAATCGTCATCTCCATCCAAATTGGAGCTGAATAAGTCAATTTTCTTAATCTCGCCTCCGCAGGAGTTACCAGCTTCGAAGAACCATCCGACTCAATTATATTTGGCTTACCTACAACCACCTTTCCCAGTTTAATCTCAAAATCCTCATTAGGTAAAGAATTGGAAATTCCCGTCACAATCTCCTGCATCCTAATTTCAACAAAATCATTAAAAGATTTAATATTCGATTCAACCAGCGAGTGATTTTTTAAAAATTCCCTAACTAAAATATGATCATTCATCACAACCATTTTAAATAACCACCCGAAAATATACTTCAGCAAATTCTCCTTTCCGCTCAATTTTCACAACATCACCGGTATTGCACCCTTCTGGAAGAGCCATATCCTTATTAGAAATCTTAGGTAACTGTGCCAAAGCAATATTAAATTGTGCTAAAATCCTTTCAGCCTCGTCAGAATTCAATTTCGTGTGCTTAGGTTGGAGGACGTGCATTTCTATTTTAGATTATAAACTTTTAGATAAAAAAATTACCAAAAATAGCTTTAAAAATCTTTTGCTTTTATTATTTTAAAGTAGTTCGGGTCAAAAATACAAATTACGATGCACTAAATTTCTCCTCAAATAATATCCTATTTCCCACCAAAGCCCACAAGTTTTTAAATGGAATTCTCCCAATTAAATTAATGGCTTCGTAGCTCAGCCTGGTTAGAGCACTGGACTTTTAATCCAGGTGTCGGGGGTTCAAATCCCCTCGAGGCCATAGAAATTTGAACACACGACACGTCGGGGGCGAAAGATTCGCTTTGAGTAAAAAACAAATTTAAATCAAGATATTTTTACGAAATGTAAATCTTGAGTAGAATCCCCTCGAGGCCATAGAAATTTGAACACACGACACGTCGGGGGCGAAAGATTCGCTTTGAGTAAAAAACAAATTTAAATAAAGATATTTTTACGAAATGCAAATCTTGAGTAGAATCCCCTCGAGGCCATATATGTCATCGTAGATGATATTTTTACCCAGATGTATTTTGAATCCACAATACGGTGTTGGCGAACAATTAGGTTTTCGACTAATTAAAATATTTTAGAAAACCTAATTGTAAGTAAAATCCCTCCAGCCATTTTATCCAATACCCAAAACCGCATATTTAAATAATCTAATCCCTCTCGCTACCTATGCCTTACAAATTTTTAGAACACACCGCAGACGTAAAATTTAGAGTTAAAAGTTCAACAATTGAAGAGATGTTCAGTTCAGCAGCCGACGCATTAAACGAAACAATTCGGGGCGATATTAAAATCTCAGAAAAAGAAGAAAGGAGCTTTGAAGTTGAAGGAAAAGATTTGGAAGAACTACTTTATAATTTCTTAGAAGAATTCTTATTTTTATTAGATGCTGAAGACTTTCTAGTATCAAAAATTAACTCAATTGAAATTAAGAATAATAATCTAAAATGTATTGTCATTGGAGATAAGGCAGATAATTATAACTTTACCAACGATGTTAAGGCAATAACTTACAACGAAATGTTCATTAAAGAAAAAAAAGATAAATTCATTTGCGAGGTAATCTTGGATGTATAAAGAAACATTAAAAAAAATATCTGAAACAGAATACGAACTACCCAGAACTGGCAAAATGAATGTTCCGGGAAAATTATTTTTATCTGAAAAATTGTTAAACGACATCGAGGAAAGTTCTCTTAAACAAATTGCCAACGTTGCAACGTTACAAGGAATTCAAAAATATTCAATAGGCCTTCCAGATATGCATACAGGTTATGGTTTTCCCATCGGTGGCGTCGGGGCATTTGACATCGAAACAGGAGTTATCAGCCCGGGAGGAGTTGGCTATGACATTAATTGTTCAGTTAGACTACTAAAAACTAATTTAAGAATAGGGGATCTAAAAGGAAAGGAAAAAGAAATTGCACATTCATTATTTAGAACTATACCTTCCGGAGTTGGTAGGGGCGGAAAATTAAATCTTGACAAAAAAGAATTAGAAAATGTTTTGATTGAAGGTGCGCAATGGGCTATCAAAAAAGGATATGGGGAAAAAGAGGACTACCTCCACACAGAAGAAAACGGGAAATTGGAAAATGCTGATCCGTCAACAGTATCACAAAGAGCAAAAAGTAGAGGACTGCCTCAAATAGGTTCGCTTGGTGCAGGAAATCATTTTTTAGACATACTAATCGTCGATGAAATTTTTGATGAAAACATTGCGAAAGTTTTTGGTCTGGAGAAAGAACAGATTGTAATTATGATTCACTGCGGTTCACGGGGACTAGGGCATCAGGTAGCGTCGGACTATATTAAGCTAATGGATGAGAAATACGGGCATCCAGATTTTGATAGAGAATTAATCAACGCTCCAATCAAATCAGAACTCGGACAGAAATATCTATCAGCAATGGCTTGTGCCGCGAACTTTGCATTCGCGAATAAACAATTGATTACTCATTGGATTCGAGAAGATATGAAACATTATTTTCCAAATTTCAAAGCAGAAGTTGTTTACGATATTTGTCATAATATTGCGAAGTTTGAAAAGCATATTATCGACGGAAAAGAGAAAGAAGTTTTAGTTATGAGAAAGGGGGCAACAAGATCCTTTGGTCCTGGACGAAAAGAAATTCCTAAAGATTATAGAAATGTAGGTCAACCAGTTTTAATTCCAGGTTCAATGGGAACCTCGAGTTATGTTTTATGTGGAACGAAAAAAGCGGAAGAGATTTCGTTTGGCTCGACGGCACACGGGGCAGGGAGAATAAAGAGTCGGACTCAGGCGCATAAAGATATGACTTTTGAAGAAGCTAAAAAAGACATGGAAAAGCGAGGGATTTTTGTAGAGTTTGGCGGAAAAAAAGGTCTCATCGAGGAATCTCCGTATTCTTATAAAAACATCGAAGAAGTTGTCAGGGTTTCTCATAAAGCAGGAATTGGGAAAAAAGTTGCGAAGCTAAAACCGGTTTTGGTTATTATAGGATAGTTTTACTTAACGAAACAATTAAATAGTGGGGATCATACCCCCTAAACAGTGAGGTAATATTTAGATAAATGAAAAAGATAATTGTCATATCGCTATTTTTATTTTTTGTTTCAATTAGTTTTGCTAGTGCGGAATGGGTAAAGTTCATCACGGTAGACGGTTCGCCATATGAGGTAAAAACGGATGCTAATGATATTTTGAGAATTAATAGCGATGGCTCTTGGACATATAGTTCTGGTGGTGAGTTGCCTTATGGGATATGTTATAGTGGAGGATGTGGGATAAGTGGGGCGAATTATCAAAGAATGGATAAATTTGCTGATTTTCCCACGCCAGAACAATTAGGAAATTCGCTCTCTAACTGGAATGTCTATTGTAGTAATGGTGGAGGGGGTGGATGGCTAGCGAGAATTTTTGGTCGTTGTCCAAGAGGACCAAATACTGGCAGAGGAAGTAATCCCAACAAACCATATTCAGTTATAGCACATACAGAAGATTATGTTATATTAGAGTTTTTAGATAGCCCCTTAGGAAGGTCTGACTGGAAATTAGAGTTAAGTTATAATACTGTCTGCGAATGCACTCTCGGAACTTGTTGTTCAAATGGATGCAATTACGACGCTGCAGGAACCTTCTGCGACGACACAGATCACTGCGTTGGAGAAACATGGCATACTGGATACGGTTGCGATGGTACCGGCTCGTGTACTAATCACTACGGCTCCCAGAATAAAGACAATGGGGAGAGTTACTGTACTTCAACAGGGAGTGGATGCACAGCTAGAACGTGGTTCAATAATTCGTGTTGTGGCAACGACGCAAACGAGTTCTATGATGGCGCAGGAAGTTGTGACGGAACACATGCTTGTTGCGACTCAGCGACGGACTATGTCATGAATGGAATTTGCGTTTCATCATGCTATCTCTGGGAAAATTTAAACAATGAAGAAATATCTCACGCAAACTTAGGCGATACTGTAAGAATGACTTCTGAGGGAGTAAGTCCTGCAGAATTTAAAATTTACGAGGAGGACCTTCTTCTTGATGATTATATCACGACGGTAACGGGTGCATCAGAGGGGGGAAGAGTTGCAGCTTACTGGACAATAACTGCAGAGGACTTAGAGAAGACAGGGGATTATGAAGAATTTTATTTTGAAGTCGACGGAGATAGTGAAAAACGGAGCGGTCATTTAACCATATCAGAAACTTATGACAACACACCGACGGTAATTAACCTTATCTCTCCTACCTGTGGGACTTACTTTAATGCAGGTCCTGGAATAGTCAATATAATCCTCAATGCCAGCGACGATGACGACATTATCGAGGGGACTTTAAGTATTAATGACCTCAAGGTTGCAGATTTTAATAACGGAGATATGACAATAGGTCACATTTTTTCAGAAGGAGGAAATTATAAAATTGTCACCGAAGGAATTAGTAGCAGGGGAAAAAAGAGTAGGGCTATTTCAAATGTGATGGTAATCGACACAACCGTCGACGGAGAATATGTTGCGGCATGCATCACCCAACCAGAAGATTACAGTGAAATTCCTATAAGTTACGTCGAATTCGATGCGTCAGATAGTTTAGGCATCAGATATAGCACACTAACAGGAATTTCGGAAATCGGTCCGAGTGGATTAAGCTTCGACTGGTCTTTCAGCGACGGTAGAACAAACCCCCACTCTTTAGGCACCGATGAACTATCTTATCATTTTTTCAAGAACTTCTACTCTGTAGGAAATAATTGGGCAACTCTACAAGTATCCACTATTTAATATCTCCAAGGGACAGATTTATAAATTACATTTACTGCAACAATATTATGAAAAAGAGAGGACTATCACCAGTAATTGCCACCGTCTTTATGATTCTTCTAGTATTAGTTTTAGCAACTTTAATTTTTTTATGGGCAAGAGGTTTTCTTAGCGAACAAATTGAAAAGTTTGGACAACCGATTGATAACCTATGCAAGCGAGTAGATTTTGAAGTTCAAAGAGTTAGAGGAGAAGTGGGGCCAGATGCATTAGAGGTGGTCAACAGAGGAGATATCAACATTTTCCATTTAGACATTAAACTGTTAAAAGACGGTAATTCAGAAATTAGTAGATTTAAATTTAAAATTGATGCCGGACAATCTATAAGGAAGGATTTATCCTTGAGAATGAAGGATGGAAGTCTACCAGATAAAATAGAAATTATGCCCGCACTACTTGGAACCGTTGAAGGGAAAGATTCAAATAAAGCGTTTACATGTAAAGATGCAAGTAAAACTATAAATATGTAATTTAATTAAATAAATTACAACTAATAATAAACAAACTGAAAGGAGGTTAAAATATATGAATAATAAAAAAGGTATAAGTGCGGTTGTTGCTACGGTTTTGATAATCTTGATTACTGTCGCTGCGATAACAATTGTTTGGGCGGCTATCATTCCAATGATTAATAATCAGCTCGACCAAGGAACACTTTGTTTAGATGCAGTTTCACAGCTCTCCCTAATGGATGCAGGTTATACTTGTGTAGACACTCCGGCAAACGAACTTTCATTACAAATTAAAAAAGGAGCCAGAAATTTTGAGTTAGCAGATATACAAGTTTTAATCTCCTCTGCAGGAAATGTTGAATCTGTTAATCTCATAGAATCCGGCGCATACGCTTTAGCAGACCTCCCCGGTTCTAACGAAGAAAAAGTATATGTTCTGGATGTAACTGCTATCTTAGCAGCAGGAACGATAGACAGTGTTAAAATCGCGCCTGTAGTAAAAGTTGGGAACACTCAAGAAGCTTGTAGTGTATCTTCCACAAAAACATTATTAGAATGTTAATTTAGTTTTATTTCTCGGCTCTACGGAGCCGTTTAAATTTTTTTACCAATGGGTAAATATATAAAGAAGATTTTTATTTTATTATTATGAGAAGATTGATAAACAAACATGGACAAATCTGGGTTGAGACAGTAATTTATACATTAATTGGTCTCGCAATAATTGGAATGGTGTTAGCAGCTGCAAAACCAAAAATCGATGCAAAAAAAGATGAAATCATCATCGAGCAATCAATCGAAGCATTGGGAAATATTAACGATAAAATCTATGAAGTCCAACGAGCCGCAGGAAATCGGAGGAGTATAGATTTAACGATAGGGAAAGGGAAACTCATTATTGATATGGAACAAGATAAAATTTCTTGGGTACTTGAATCAAGTTTCGAATACAGTGAAAAAGATGTTGCCGTATCCCTTGGAAGTCTAGAAGTCTTAACCAAAGAATCTACACCTTGGGAAGTTACTCTCGAGGAAGATTATTCAGTAGATATTCAATTTGATGGACAGACAGGAGGAACAAAAGAAATAGATGCAGCATCTACTCCCTACGGACTAATCATAGAAAATAAGGGCACAGACAACAGCACAGGAAATCTAGTTATCGACTTGAGGATAACCTAAATTAGTTCAAAAATCTTTAGAAGTTTTTATCTCACAACATTAATAAACGAAAGTTTCTTTATTCTTCGATGAATATAAAAGAGGTTAAATTTAGATTATAAAGCTGGCACAATATTTGCTAACTCAAAAATCTAAAACTTTTTAAGATGGATAATATCGAAATAAACTCAAACCCCTTAATTCCCACGATTCCACAATTCGACGATAAAACTAAAATCGACGTGCGTTATATGGTAATTGCACCCTACGTTTCAATCCATATTTACTATGATATAAAAACCGGAGAAATTGTTTATGAGATAGAAGAACCAATTCTTAATGAAGACGAAAAGAAAAATCTTAACAGAATTGAAGAAGCAATGAGAGAAATTGTTAATCTTAATATTTTAGAAGGAGAAAAAACGAATGAAAATTTGATTGATTATTTCAACAAAACTGCACAACTAATTATCTCAGAGTTAGGATTAACAATCGAAGAAGATACATTCAAAAAAATATTTTACTATCTTTATAGAAACTTTATTGGACTAAATGAAATTGAACCTATGATGAAAGATTATTTTATCGAAGATATTGAATGTAATGGAATGGGAGAACCGATTTATATTGTTCATAGAGTTTTTAGAAATATTAAAACAAATATAAAATTTAATGACATGGACAAATTATCAAATTTTGTTGAGAAGTTAGCACAGAAGACCGGACGTTATATCTCTTATGCTTCACCGATGCTAGACGGTAGCCTGCCCGACGGCTCAAGAGTCAATGCAACTTATACTAAGGATATCAGTTCAAAAGGTCCAACATTTACAATTCGTAAATTTACCAAAACCCCCTGGACCCCGACACAATTAATCGGCTTTCACGAACTTAGTCCCGAAATGCTTGCCTACTTTTGGATTCTGCTACAATACCAATCAAACATTATGATTGTCGGTGGAACTGCGTCGGGTAAAACGACTTTACTAAATGCCCTCGCATTTTTTATTCCGCAAGAAAACAGAATTGTTTCAATTGAAGACACCCGTGAATTAAATTTACCAAAAGAAAATTGGTTGCCCTCTGTTGTTAGAACAGGGGTTACGGGCCAAGGTATTGGGGATGTTGATATGTTCAGTTTACTTAGGGGATCATTTAGACAGAACCCAGACTATGTAATTGTAGGAGAAGTGCGGGGAAAAGAAGCATCAGTATTATTCCAAGGAATGGCATCTGGCCATGCTTCGATATCTACCATGCATGCCGATTCAGTTGATACAATTATCCAAAGACTAGAAACACCCCCAATCAATCTTAGTCCGATGCTGATTAATAGTTTAGATACAATCGCAATTATGACTCATGCAATTGTTAACGGTCACGAAACGAGAAGACTTCGAGAAATCGTAGAAATTGTTAAAATCGATAAGGACGGAAATGCATCAACAAATACTCCCTATAGTTGGAATCCTGCAGATGACAAATTTTACTTTAAAAAAGGCAGTAATGTATTCAACAAAATTTCCAAAAAATACGGTCTTTCCGAAGAGACCTTACAAAACGAATTTGAAACTCGAACCAAATTGCTTTATGCATTCTTTCAAAATAAAGTCCTTGGATACGAAGAAGTTCAAAGAGTCATTAATAATTACCAAAAAAATCCCCAAGCCGTGCTGAAGAAATATGGCATTACATAATATTCAAAACAAAAATCCTCCAAGGGGTGATATAATCGACATCGAATTCATCGAACAGTTGGTAAATTCTATGGACACCGCAGTTTTACAGTTAGAACAATCTATTGAAAAGAAAAAATTAGACGAAGCAAATAAACTCCGCGTATTCATCTTTGACCTACATCGTCAAATTGATAAAGCAATGAAAAATAAAAATGTTTGAAGATTTAAAAAAAAATATTAAACAAGAGAAAAATATTATCGCAGATATGAATTCTATTAGGGTTGGTATACAAAATGACCCAACCAATAAACAATTTTACCTCCCCGTCTTGGACGCATTATCTCACCAGTTAATTTTATTAAATAAAACTGTGCCAGAACTATTAAAAGAAAAATCACCCATTAAAAAATTTGCGGAAGAAACAAAAAAAGTTCCCACACTCAATAAAACA
>JAYEHV010000032.1:0-11611 GCA_034716495.1 Nanobdellota archaeon | reverse complement strand
CCAAAAGAATGCTTCTTTAATCTTCCCCTTAACTTTAAAATAATCTCTAAAAAATAAGGGATAAAAACTACAATAGCAATTTTTTCAAAGTTTCCCAAAATAGCCATTCCAGCAATTAAAGCTCCAATAGCATAGGTCATAATATCTCCCGGAAAAACACTCGCAGGAAATTTATTATAGAAATAAAAACCGATTAAAGAAGCGACCATGCAAAGGCCGACGATTGCAAGCCAAAGTGAACCTGTAACAAATGCAACATAAGATAAAAAACTAAGGATTAAAATCCCCTGTCCAGCTTCAAGTCCATTAAATCCTGCTAAAAAATTATAAGATGTCGTCGCTCCCGCAATTCCAAAAGGAATCAAAACCAAAGGATACAAAATACCAAAATCAACCGCACCAATAAAAGGCAGACTCATTATATGAGTACCTGCATTAATTACTACCAACGGTATCGACGCCACAAATGCAAGAATCAATCTAATCTTAATAGACAATCCCTTATTTTTCCACCCCAATAAATCGTCCACTAACCCAACAATACCCAAAATCAAAATAACACTGAGTAATGAAAAAATCTCCAATGCTTTAATAGTCCCTCCAAAAATAAAAGTTTTTAAGGCAACATAAAATAGAACTCCCAAGACAAAACTCATAACAACACAAATTCCTCCAGAAGAAACAACATTTTTCGGATGTCCAAACTTATTCATATCCTCCCACACCAATCCTATTTTCTTACATTTACAAATCCATTTAGGCAAAATAATCACGGATAGAAAAAAACTAGTCAATACTGAAATTAATAATAAATAAATCATAAATCCTCTTACAAACTATCACTTAAAAATATATCTAATAAAACAGCAAAGGCGTTAAATAAACTTCCATTAGCCCAGCAACAACCAAAATCATAACAGCAATAATCACTAACAATAAACAATCCTGCAAAATTTTCCAAGTTCCTTCTCCATGTAAATCTCGACGAATAACTGCCACAGAAACAATTCCTCCGGCCAACGCTCCTACAAAATAAGCACCAATCTCTGGAATCCCATGAATCATATATCTAAATAAACCTCCAGGCAAATTAGCCACACTCCCTTTAGCAAAAATTCCGATAGCTGCACCTATCACTGAAGCATTCCATACAAGAATAAATATTGCTCCGGCACCAAATGCAAGCGAGAATAAAATAGTAAAAATTAAAACGTAAATATTGTTTGAAAAAATCGCGGAAAAATGATTCATCCCGGTAACCGCCCCAGTTCCTAAGGGAACACCATTATTCTCAACACATTTAGAATAATGCAACGGACTATTAATCGCACAAAATGTTTTTATTTGAAAATTAAAATTCTGCCCAGCCGAATCAGGGAATACAACATACCATACTGAAAACGCGACGACAAATCCCAAGAACATCCACATCAAAGCGTAAAGTGCCTTAGAATGTTCTTTGACTAGCCTCCCAGAATCATCAATTTCAATATCTTTTCCCTCCTCAAGCTTAATTAAATAATACATAAAAGGTAAGCAACACATCACAGTAAATATCACCATCAGAAGCCCAGAACCCTCGCCTAAAACCGAATCTTTATTAAAAATACCCCAAATTAAAAGAAATGAAACCGAAGCATAGAATAGTCCAACAAAAAACATTTCCCAAGGACGTCTCTCTGCCCTCTTAGGTTTTACTAACATCTCAATCATTTTTATATCTCCTTAAAATAAAACTAACCCACCAATATTTTAACATTTTATCATCTATTCTCTTAACCAATTTTAGTTTATATAATATTCGACAAACTTTTATACTTAAATCTATTGCTAATTTTATGAAAAAGAATGTAAATAATAAGTTAAATAATCTAATTGCAGATATAAAATCTATGAAGATTCAGGGAGCAGAAAATGTAGCGAAAACAGGAATTAACGCATTTTTATTAGAACCCTCCAAAAAATCAGCAAAAAAAATTCTCAAAACAAGACCTACCGAACCACTAATGCAAAACGCAATAAAGATTTTACTAAGGTCAAAACACCCAAAATTAATCGCAAGAAAGTTCCTTAAAAATTTAAAAAAATCTCACGAGAAAATCTCAAAGCACGGAGCAAAACTAATCAAAAACGACATGAATGTTTACACGCATTGCCATTCCTCAACTGTAATAGATATTCTAAAATATGCAAAGAAAAAACAAAAGAAAAAATTTGTAGTCTACACAACAGAAGTAGAACCTCTCCTCCAAGGAAGAATGACAGCAAAAGATCTAGCGAAAGCAAACATCAAAGTAATCATTGCCCCAGACCTAGCTGCGGAACAGTCTATAAAAAAATGTGATATATTTCTATTCGGTGCAGACGCCTTTACAAAAACTGAGGTGGCAAACAAAGTTGGAACGAACACCTTAGTAAAATTAGCAAAGTTGTATAGAATCCCAAGATATACTTGTGGGGTGTCGTTGAAATTTACGAAGAAAATTAAAATTGAAAAACGTCCATCTCGAGAGGTTTGGAATTTGAGTGAAAAAAATATAAAAATTATTAATCCTGCTTTCGACAAAACGAAACTAAAAATGTTGTCGGGGATTGTTAGTGAGTTTGGAATTTTAAATTCTAAAGAATTTGTTAGAAAAACAAAATCTAAAAAGATTTAATGAACTTTCAAAACTTTTCTTAAAATCATCGAAGAGACAACACTGAATCCTAGATAATACCAAATCCACCCTGCAACTAGGGGCTCCTCCCCGCCATAAATTCCCCTCAACCAACTAAACAAAATTAAGAATGGAACAATCGTCACAAGCATCGGCTTCATAGATGATTTCATCATAATGCCTGTCAAATTCAACATCTCGAGATTCAACTCTTTCAATATATGTTCTTCCTTACAGTTCTTCAACTCTTTCTGAATCTCCTTCTGTCGCTTCTTTAAACTCTTCATATGCTCCTGATTTGTTAGCCATTTCTGAGCAAGAGTTGAAACCAAAGTTACTACCAACGAAATTACTGCCAAAGAAACGTAGGGATTCTCCATCACTGTCCCTTCCAATAAGATTACCATCCCTGTTAATGTCATATTTTATATAACCAATTTTTCTTTTTAAATTTATGCACCAAAAAATCCCTTCAATGCAGGGTTCATATCAACCGCGTGTTGTTGCGCAATATTCTGATATAACTGATAAAGAATCATAACTGCCAGAAGAATCGCAGTTCCTCCGACCAGAGCGCCGAACAGATTAGCCACCGACGCCAGCAGACCAATCGCCGCACCACCCATCACCGTCAATGGAGTAACATATCTTTTCAAAATAGATTCCAAAACTCTTTCATCCTTTCTAAATCCAGGGATACTCATTCCAGAACTCATAATCTTTTTAGCTTGACTACGGGCATCCTGACCAGATGTGCTAACCCAAAAGAATGCAAATAAAACTGAAAATGTAACATAAAATAAAACATGGCCGACTGATTGAAATGCGTCAATCCATCTGAAACTTCCTTTGATAATTGTTTCCAAAAGAGGCGCGGAATGAATCCAATAGGACAAACCAGAAACAGGGATACCATTAGAACCAAATCCTCCAAGGAAAGTTGCGTAACCCAACCAATTCTGTAACAGCGACGCAAAAAGTTTTAAGTTAGCTTCTAACGCAGAAACTAAAATAACAGGGATAACACCAACATAAAAAAACTGCAATGGCCACTTAACCGAATGACCCCGAATCCTATCAAATGCCAAAGGAATCTCAACTTTTAAACTTTGGGCAAAAACAACTGCTAAAAACAAAAGCACCGTAACAACAATCGGAAAAATTGCCCAAGCTACTCCTGACCCATCTCCAGCAATCACCGACGCTACCAATGCCCAAACCTTGCCTGAGGCCTCAAAAGTTCCCTGAGTTCCAATAAACTGAAACAACTGGGCAAACAATCTCCATCCTATACCTGCCGCAATGAACAACGAAACCCCGCTACCAAAACCCCACTTTTGAATAACCTCATCCATAAAAACGATTAGAAAACCACCAAGGCATAATTGTAAGATTACAATTCCTGTAAATCCGGGATCTGCTTGGATACCCTTCATTAGAACATAAACCAATGCTTCAAAAATAACAAAAGCGAAAACTAAAAGTTTTTGCATGGCAGAGAAGAATTTTTTCCCTTCAGCGGTTGTCTGATCAATGTTTATAATCTGTGCACCACTAAGCAACTGCAAAATAATAGAAGCCATAACAATTGGACCAATACCTAGCGAGATAATCGAACCGAATGAAGTTCCTAACAAAATAGCCAAATACTCAAATCTCGCAAGCGAACCCTCAGAGATTCCAAACAAAGGAATGTTAGCGAGAACAAAAAACGCAACAAGAATCACTAAAGTCCACTTAAGTTTAATATTAAAACTAACCTTCTTCTGCGTCGGCCCCTTAACCTCTGGCAGATTGTGTAATAACTCTCGGAGTCCCATTATTTCACCCTATTCCCTAATTTCTTAAGAGTCTCAATAAGTTCGTTTGTTTGCTCTAGTTTAAACTTTTCCTCTTTAGTAAATCTAAGACTTTTAATTCTTTCTTCAAATTCATCTATTCTCATATTTTATGAAGGGGGATTTTGGTTTTTAAAGTTTTGTAGATTTACTCTTTCTTCCCCTTAGATTTCTCAGTTTTCACTTCTTTCCGAATATACTGCTTAACACATTCTTTCTTAGCTACTAAAACAATCTTCCCACCAGCCTTTTCCATTTTCTCAATCGCAGAAGCAGTTGCACTCAAAGCTTTAATTTCTGCCTTAAATCCTTCACCCATCCCAAGAATCTTATGTTTTGAAAAATCAATTTTATCTCCGACTTTATTGAAAAAATTATTTTTAATATCTCTCAAATTAATACCGTTAATTTTTACCCGTTTAGTTCCTCTCGAAGTTGCACCTTGTTTCCCAAAATACTTTCCTTTCTTATCTGACATTACCGCCGCTTGTTTTTTATGGTCCCCTTTCTTCCCAGTTCCGGCCATACCAAAACCCCCTTTGTTCCCATGACCTTTATGTTTCTGTCGGAATCCCCATCCAACAGTTCTAGCTCCACGAATTCTTGAATTCTTTTTTCTCTTATGCGTCTTCATAACATCCTCTTTACTAATTTAACAATATCCTCATGCCTACCAAGAATCCCTTTCGGTGTTGCAACCTTCGAACTTTTCTTAAATCCTCCTCGTGGTGGATGTAAAAAATAAATTCCTTCATTATCTTTTCTTGCTGCCTTCAAATCTTTAATGAACGCGTCATCAACTTTTCCATAAGCCACCATATGAGAAACAGCATTAACCATTCCCATTCGCACAACATCATCATCTTTAACCAAAACACAAGCAAACTTTTTATTTAACTTAAGTCTCGTCAAAGTTTCATTATCTTTAAGTTTATTCTTAACTTGCCCAGCAATTCTCACAACCAATATCATTAGCAAAAATCTCCTAATTTATTTCCAGATTTTTTCTCAGCAAGGACTCTGTCATTGCATAATTCAAAAAACCCTTCAATCAAAAATTTATTTATCATAATCTAACATCTCCCAATTTATTCAAAGATTTTATACATGCCTTTGCGGCATTAAACGTTGTCTTAGTCTTCCCCAAACATTTACCATAGATATCTTTTATTCCGACAACTCTTAAAATTTTTTTCATCTCGTCACCAACAACCAATCCAGTTCCTTGTGGGGCAGGCATCAACTTAACACTTACCGAAGAACACTTGCCTTTGACTGTAACAGGGATACTATGTTCCTCATCACATGAACAATCATAACTACCACATCCCAAAGGAATCTTAACCATATTCAACTTAGCAAGTCTAAACGCCTTTTCTTTTGCTGGAAGGGTCTCTGAAGCCCGACCATATCCAATCCCTACATGTCCATGACCATCGCCGACGACAGCCATAACACCAAAAGTTAAAATATTACCTTCCTTAGTTTTCTTCTGAGTCTGTCTAAACGCCCTCCGTTTTCCACCACCAAACTTACCCTTTGCTTGACCAATAAATAAACTATCTGTTTTCAAATCTTTAATCAATAAGTCAACAATTTCAGGTTCCATAATCTTTCTACCTTCAGCAAAAATTTCGTCAATATTCTTAATCTTCCCTGCACGAACATCCTTACCTAACTGTGTCTTAGGCACCCAGTTGTCCAATTTCTCCTGAGCTTCACGAGCAAACCTATCCTTCCAATCCTCTCTCTTAAATTTACCACGACCCTCTTCAATTTTAAAAGATTTATCTGCCTCTTTAGAAACCTTATCTTCTTTAATTTTCTCAATTACTTCAAATTTCTCCTCCATCTCCTTTAATTGTTCTTTAGGAGTTAACTCTGATTCCATTTTTCTTTCAACAATTTCCTCTGCCTGAATTTCCTTTTTATCATTATTAGTTTTAACCATCTTATTTCGCTTTCTCCTTTTCAATTACTGAAGACGATACATTTTTGTGAACATTAGAAATCATATCTTTTAATTCATTCTTTAAATGTTCTCCATTCAATCTTTCTTTCGACGGAAAAACAGATTTATTTGCAGAAATATTCAAATCACCATCAACTAAACCATTAACAACGGCAAATGCTCTCGAGCCAGCAATTGTCCGAACCATACCCAAATCTACAATATATTTTCCACCTTTAAGTTTCTTAGCAAAAAGCAAACCAGTCAAATATCCTGCAGGAATCGACTTTAAACTTCCCTTAGCATTACTATCCCATCCATTTTTCAAAAGTTCCTTAGAAGTAATTGTAACTATAACTTTATCTTGTGCCTCCATACTATCAACGGCTTGAAGAATAAAATATTTATTCGTTATTCGTACAACTATCCTCGGAACTTTCGATAGCAACAAGAGTTGTCTTGTCTTATAATCTGTCCGATTTTCTCTTCTCCTTCGTTTCAATGTTCGTTTTCCCATATTACAATATTTCTCCCAAACTTTCCTTTAACTGTCTTTTGCTTTTGAATTTTCGTCCTCGAATCTGCCTTCTAATTTCACTATTTTTATCCTTATTAATTACCCCTGTTCGAACAAGTCCTCTAACTAGTTTCCTCAATTTCCTTGTGATTATCACATATTCAGCCTTCCGATTATTAACTTTCTTCTTAATCTTCCCAACCCGTCTCCGACCTTTTCTCTTAACTATTTTCTTCCGACCCTTCACTTCTTTAATCTGAATAGCTCCAGACTTGTGAAGGTCTTGTATATCCATCCGAGTAATTGCCTCCTTAATCTCTGACAAATGCCCCTCAACAAAAACAATTCTATTCTTTCCAACATTCAAAACTTTCGCAGCTAATTCTTTCTTTTTTGCTAAATTCATTTGTTCTCCTCACTATTAATTGCTGTAATTTTCGGTGCAGCCTTTTTATATTTATTTAGTACACTAATTTTCATTTCATTTGCTTTAGCAATAATTACTTCTTTCTTTTTCTTACCCACAGAACCTATAATAATTCCAACACCTTTCTTCAAAGATTTTAAAGCTTTCAAATTTTCAACTCGGACAGCTTCGATACCACTAACAAAACCTTTAGTTTTAATTTCTGTTCCCCAACCAATTTTCGGTCTCTGAGAATGTCCCTTTCGATTCAATCTAAGTTTATTTTGCCGACCTTTAGCTCCTCTCCACTTCCGATTTTTCTTTACAGTACTCCCTAACTTAATTTTCTTGTGCCAGTCATTCCGCAAAAACTTTGGCTTATTTCTCTTTTGCGTTTTCTTTAATTCTACCATTATATCTTCCTCCTTGGTTTTTCTATCATAAATATTCCATCCTGAAAAATTCTTCTATCTCGTCCGGTTAATCTAGTTGCCTTCTCTAAATTAGCCGCAGTTTGTCCTGCAGCTTCGATATCACAGGATGAAACCGTAATTTTATTTCCTTTAATATCTACCTTAACCTTAGGCAAAATTTTCGCAACTCTCTTTACGGTTTCACCAATAAAAGATTTTATAATAACTTCATTTCCTTCTACTTTAACATTCATAGGAAAGTGGACATTACAAATTTCCAACGTATAAACAAAATCTTCACAAACCCCTTTAATCATATTATTAATACACGCCCAAATTGTTCCAATCATTTTCGACTCTCTTCGAGTTGCACCCTTAGCCGAAATAGTAATCTTATTATCTGCAACGGTAAGGGAAACTTTCCCTTTATCAAATTTCTTAATAAGTTCGTTTCCATTCCCCTTAACAATTACTTCATTCCCATTCACTGCAACTTCAACTTTCTCAGGAACTTCAACAACTCTCGATAAATCCTTATTCATTTTTCATCTCCTTAATGGAATAAATGAATTCATGAAACATTTGTAATGTTACTTTATTCATTTTAATAGAAATAAGCGACAACGCTTCCTCCAATTTTATTCGCAATAGCTTCCTTATGACTAATCAAACCCTTGTTTGTAGAAATTACCAAAATTCCAAAATTCCTCGAAGGCAAGAATCTTCGGAGAAACCTATCGATATTATTAACTCTAACATAATATCTCGGCTTAACAGCTAAACATTCATTCAATTTTATAATCCTAACACTAACAGTTTTGTCTTTTTCATTAACTTCATAACTAATATGGCCTTTAGCACTCATCATTTCAAATAGATTAATCAAAACTTTAGAGCATCTCCTTATCGTAAGCTCTTGCTTTCCTATCCTAACTGCATTCATTATTTGATTCAATCCATCTGCTACTATATCTTGTGACATTTTTTACTCCTAACTATACTTTTTGAAACCAAGTTCAACTGCCAACTCCCTGAAACAGTGTCGGCACAAATTTAGATTATAAGAGGATATATGTGCGCCATGACGCCCACAAACTTCACACTTTTGAACAGCAACACCAAACTCTCGAGTTTGGGGTTTATTATGCTTCAAAAATTTCCTAAGCACAGCAGGCTTACTTCTAAGCTGTTTAGTTATTTTTCTCCAATCACTCGCTGTCATAAAAATTTCCTCCCCTTTTTATGAATGATAATCTCTGATTAACTTCCATCGTCAATAATCTCCCCTTGCTTTCGCAAAATATTTGTATTAAATTTAGTTATAAGATAATTTTCAATTTCTTCCTTGGTAACGGTTAATCGGCGTGCCTTTCCTCTTTTGATTTTTTTCTTTTCAACAGATTTTCCTGCTCTAGAAAAAACAACTGTAACTTCAAAACCTAAAATTCCAACCTCCCTAATATACTTAACACCTGGAATTTCAATATATTCATGAATTCCAAATGAAAAACAATTGTTCTGAATCTGTTTTTCCTTCAAAATGTTATCAATCGCAGGAAGCAATTTCTCAACCATCTTAACTGCATCTTCCCCCCTAAGAGTAACTTTTGTTCCAACTTCCAAACCCGGTCGAACATTCCACGTAGGAATTCGTTTAGTAGCTTTAATCCTAACAGCCTTCCTACCACTAATATTTTCAAGTAAAATAACCCCCTTATCAAGTTTCTCAGCAACACCACCAATATTCAATATTACTTTTTCTAATTTAATTTTCTTCATTTTATTCTCCATTATTCAACCACCAAAATAGTTTTGTAAGGTAAACTCACAATCTTATCCTCTAATTTAATAATATAATTTCTCCCCCGAGCCAATTCCTTAAATCCCTCAAGCTCGCCTTTTTCACCAGAGTGTTTCCCCCTAATAACTTCAATTTTAGCACCTTTTTTTAATGGAAGAATCTTTTCAATCTTCTTTTCTTTAGTATTCAAAACAACCGAATCACCAACCGAAAATTTTTCTTTAGTCAAAAAGTTCTGCCCATCATCAAGATTCATTTGAGTTTTCTTAATTCCAAGAATTTTCTTTCCAATAATCTTAACAACTTTCTTCTCTGCATCTTTAGTTGAGACTTTCACTAAACTAAACTTCTTATTAACAATTTCCAACCTATAATCAGATATTACCTTTTCAGGATCAGCAGAGTCATTCCTTGGAGAAAGATTAAGGGTATCAAAAACCTGTACCGGAAAATTTACATCCCTTCTAATCTGATGATTAACTTTAACCATCCCATTCAGAGTCATATACTTTGCTTCCTTTCGAGTCTTGACAAGTTTCAAAACGTCTCTAAGTAAAAACAAAAGAGAGATACCCTTGCTAGTTGCATGACTTGGCACAGCTAAAAATCTTTTTCGCTTTCCTTTTCGAGGAACTGGCCAATTATTAGGCATTTGTGTTTTCTTTATATGCATTTTATTTTTTCGCCCCCGCCTTATTTACTTTCTTATCTACCTTAATAGGTGTTTCTTGAGAGACTGTTTTAACGATTTTCTTCGCCGATTTCAATCTCTTCTTGTCTTCGATATTTAATATAATAATTTTAACATTAGATGGATGGAACCAAGTTTCTAATTTTTCTCCACCTTGCTTAGTTCTCTGGATACCTTCAACTTGAATTCGAGTTCGCTTAATATCTACAACCCCTACCTTTCCTTGCTTTTTCCTAAACCTACCCCTCATAATTTTTACCTCGTCACCTTTTCGGACTTCAATATTTCTTCGACCGTATTTTTCTCTAAGAGCTTTATCCAACAGAGCCCCCATAAAAGTTCGTTTAATATGATTGGGAGCATTAGCTCTAAATTTCACTTGCTTCCGAGGCTGTTCACTCGAGTTCCACGATTTGCTAAATTTTGATTTCATCTTAATAAATTACCCTCGCAATCTTAGCGACCTCCTTCCATCTTTCCTGAACTTCTCTAGCAACAGCACCCTTAATCTGCGTTCCTTTAGGATTACCTTTTTCATCTTTCAAAAGTGCAACTGCATTATCACTAAAACAAACCCTCTCCCCCGTATTCCTTCTCCAAGGCTTTTTCTGCCTAACAAGAATAGCATCGAAAACTTCGCCTTTCATCTTAGGATCACCCTTCCGAACTGAAACTTTAATCCAATCCCCCAGCTTAGCATAACCCTGCCGACCCTTGCTAGTCTTACCATGCTTAATCGAAACAATCTTACAAATTCTTGCC
Source organism: Nanobdellota archaeon (assembly GCA_034716495.1). Lineage (GTDB taxonomy): Archaea > Nanobdellota > Nanobdellia > Pacearchaeales > GW2011-AR1 > JAGVXH01. The sequence goes on along the minus strand of JAYEHV010000032.1, from coordinate 572 downwards.
CCACTGTTATCACAAGCCTCCAATATACTTCCAATATTCATGCTTTTCGTTGCTCGTCCGCTTATTGCTTTCATTTTCCAACCTCCTGCTTCTTGACAACTTTGCTAACGATAAAATGAATCATTTTACTAATTGGACGAGTCTCTGCAATCTGAATTAAATCTCCAACCTCAACATTGTCGCCCATACAATCCGGTAGCCTAGCGTGAATCTTTGTCTTTCGTTTTTCATATCTTTCATATTTAGATAATTTTAACATTCTTTCAAATTGAATTGTAACACGGCTAGGCAATTTCTTCACAACAATTCCCTTAAAAGTTCTACCCCTCATCTTCAACTTTCTATCTCCATGGATAGGACAAAGTCTATCTTTACATCCAATCCTTACACTTTCTTCTGTTTTTTTCTTAACCATTTTATTCATTTATTCGTTCTTCATTAAAACCCATTGAAACCAAAATGGGTTTTATGTGGCCGAGATGATTCCCTTGTAATTCGATAACGTTATTTTTCACAGTACCGCCACAAGCCCTTTTCATCTTTAGCTGCCGTGCAATATCTTTCATATCAAC
>JAYEHV010000031.1:0-2957 GCA_034716495.1 Nanobdellota archaeon | reverse complement strand
GTGACAGATAAATTTTAGTAGGACTTCGTTTCTTTGTGATTCGTAATTTTTTGATTTGAGAAATTCGCCTAATCTTGTTTTAACCATACTAAATGTAGTTTCTACATTTGAACGTTTATGATATTGTTTTAGGAATTGTTCTTTGTTTTTTACGTAATGAAAATAAACTCTCCTCCAAATCTCAGGAGACTTTTTAGAAGGGTTTGTGTTTGTCTTGAAAGCGATGTAAGGGTCTGCTCCCATTTCATCAATTGTCTTTAGTATTTTATACGAGGAGTAGGCTTTATCCGCACTGACTTGTTTCGGTTTAAAATCTTTAAGGGTTTCTAATAGTTTTGGGGCTTGGCTGATATCTGAGCCAGTTGCATAAGTAACCTCTGCACCAATTATTACATTTGTTCTCGTACCAATACAGATATGCCCTTTCACATAATTCCTCCATTGGGTCTTAGAGCCTGAGAATCTTGTTCTCATCCATCTTTCATATTGATAACTTCCGAATCCACTGGCATCCATGCTATATGCATCTTCTAAGTTCTTTAGGGGCATTGCAGTGATAGTTAATATTCTTTGTAGTAGATCGTAAGTTATTGGGTTGTTCATGAAGTCAGAGATTCTATTGATGTGCGGGGCTTGTTTAATATAACCCGCCATCTCTGCTTGTTGTGTATCAAAAGCAATTTTCCTTGATGAAAAGTTATTGTAAATTTTTAAGCAGGAGATGAAAACTAAATCTCTTATTTGAATTGGTGGTCTTCCAAATCTATATGGCTGTTCTGGAATTAGTTGGCAAAGCTCATTAAGTAATTCATAGAAGAGCCTTTTTTCGTTAGTCTTAGCTAAGTTGTATTTAGCCCAACTTTGACTATACTTTGTTTCTATTGGTAGTTTCATTTGATATTCCATTTTGACTCCTTATGAGAATGAGGTGGTCGTCCCATAACCAACCACCAGAGAATCCCATAAATTCTCTTGGCACTATCCCCTCCCATAAAGGGGAATCGTGCGGATTGTTTGAGTAAGTCTATTTAGGACTTAATTATATTACTTGTTAAGACTATATAAAGGTTACTATTATTTAGGACTTAAGAATAATAACTAAGGACTTAATAAACTTAGAAACATTTATAAATTAGGACTTATTAGTATAAGCACAGAAATGGAAGAAGAAATAGAAAAAGAAATCAATCAACTAAAAAAAGAGGTTGAGAACAATGGGAAAGAGGAGTTTGTACCAAAGGTAATCATAAGCAACAATAAACAAGGAGAAAAATTATTTAAACAATACAAATTAAATTTACCTAAAGAATATTTAGATATTATTTCAAAAAAAGAAATTAACACTCAAGGGTCTTACGACCCTAAGCAAAATAAATTAACAATAGAAATATGGTCATAAAAAAAAGAGCGCAATTAACAGCAACACAGAAGGCTATATTAAGAGAAATGATTCGTTCTAGAAGACCTCAAACAACCTATCGGCTCAGTAAGAAATCTGATAGGGCTTGGAGAACAGCCAAAGTAAATCTTGAATCTCTAAGAAGGAAAGGAGTGGTTACTAAAAAAACCCAAAATAAGGTAGCAAGGTGGACAATAAAGTAATCAACAATGGTAAAAGGAATTGAGATTAGCTGTTCTTGTGGGAAAAAATTTATTTACATGGGCACCTCAAAAAGATATGCTCGTTGTCCAAATTGTCGTCAAAGAAAAGAGTTGTTCAGAATAATAAAAAAAATGGAGAAAAAAGATGAAGGAAGCTAAAGAAGGATTGAAAGTTTTCGATGGTTTTGCAGGCTATGGTGGTGCAACATTTGGTTTAAATAAAGCAGGTATTTCTCATGAGGTTGTAGGGTTTTCTGAGATACTTCCTCAAGCAATTACTCTTTATGAATTGAACCATAAGGGAATTAAAAACTACGGAGACATAAATAAAATTAATCCTGAAGAATTACCTGATTTTGATTTATTCACTGGTGGATTTCCTTGTCAGGCGTTTAGTTCGGCAGGAATTATGAAAGGTGAAGAAGACCATAGAGGAATTCTATTCTATGAAATAATCAGAATTGCCGAAGTAAAAAAACCAAGATATATGTTACTTGAAAATGTTAAGGGATTAACTACTAAGAGATTTAAATATACCTTTGAAAAAATACTTTCAGAACTAAAAAGAATAGGTTATCATGTGCATTGGTCTGTTCTTAATTCTAAAAGTTATGGAATCCCTCAAAATCGTGAACGGGTTTGGTTTGTGTGTTTTAGAGAAAGAGAAGATTATGAGAAATTTGAATTTCCAGAGAAAGAAGAGCTAAAAATTTTCTTTAAGGATTTGTTGGAAAAGAATCCTGATAAGAAATATTATAAAAATCAAGAACAAGCCGAAAGATTAATTGAAATAACTGGGGTAAACTTAGATGTTAAAGAGCCCTCTTGTTTTGATATCTACAATAAGAAGATAAGAACAGATGGTATTTCAATTACATTAACCGAACCACATCATAATACGCTTAGGGTGGTTGAACCAATAGTTGATGGAGAATATAGAGTTAGGAAGATGACTGAAAAAGAGCATTTTAGATTTATGGGTTTTAAAGATGGAGAAATTGATTTAGATGGGTTATCTTATACTCAGGCTTGTAGAGCTGCAGGAAATGGTTGGGATATTAATGTAGCCAGTAGAATTTTTAAGAAAATGTTCCGAGTCATATTTTAAATTTTTCGCAATCGGTTCCATAGACAATTAGGTTCCTTTTTACTTCAAATCTTTCAGAGATATTATCTAAGAGTATCTTTAGTATTTTTTTCTTATTAGTTATAAGCAACATACTAGGATACTTACCCGCAGACTTTCTTACTTCTAATTCAACAGCAATTTTATCTTCATAATTAAATACTATTTTTTGTTTTGAAGAATTTGTTTCTACCTTAAGATTCTTTCCCAAAACATCTAATACGTCTTT
>JAYEHV010000030.1:7666-12717 GCA_034716495.1 Nanobdellota archaeon | reverse complement strand
GTATACTTTCCCTCTTTTGCAATTTTTATAATATATTTCGGATCAACATTTTTATCATTAAAATCTGTAGGCCCATGTTCCAACCCCTGGTCATACGCTAAAAACAATGCCTTACCTTTCCTTGTGATTTTATTCAGCCCAATCATCCCAACTTAAACCTCAACAATTTATTTTTCGCTCCAAAATATCTAATTACGGATTCACTCTCTTTCAAACCTAATTTCAGACTTTCAGGAATCGTCTTCCCTGCAATAACTCCTGCAACAAATCCCGAAGCAAACGCATCCCCTGCTCCAGTTCTCTCAACAACTTCAACTTTATTAGGCTTCAAAAAATAGTTCTTATTCCCGTCGCTACAATTTATCAATTTATTTTTATCAGTTACAACAACAATCTTCGGTCCTAATTCCTGCAGACAAACTATCAAATTCCCTTTCTTCTTATGTTTCCTACAAAGCATTTCCGCTTCTTGTTTATTCAAAACCAAGATATCACATAATTTTAAAATTGGTTTTAAGTTCTCTCGCTTAATCAAATATTCCCCTGGATTAAACGCCAGCCTCGTGCCCCCATTTTTTAATTTTCTCGCAAGTTTTTCCTGTGTCCGAAAACTCTCTCCAAGTACCGAAGAAAAATAAAGCCAATCAGTTTTAAACTTCGGAATCTCACCTAATTTTATATTATTCCCAGGACCTTTAAACGTTAGAATAGTTCTATTCCTATCTTTGCTATCAAGAATAATAGAATACCCCGTTTTACCTTTTGTCTTCGAGCCAAGAAACCTAACATTCTCTTTTTTCAACATACTCAAAACATCCTGTCCATTATTATCCTCACCAATCTTACAAATACAACCCGTTGCTAATCCCAACCGAGCAAAAGCAACAGCCACATTTGTTGCACCCCCACCAATATCAAACTTCAAATCATCGACGAGAATTTTAGAACCTGCAGGATAATCGAATGAATTACTTTTCTCATTAAACTCTGTATCTACAAAAGCATCAACAACAGCACTTCCAAAACTAACCACCTCAAATTTCATCATCTTTTTAATTTTCCTCCGAAGAGAACATTACTTCACTTCTTTATTATCATAAGAAAGCTTATTTAATTATAAAAGCTTTTGTATTTTCAATAATTAAAAAAAAACAAAAAGCCCCGAAGGACTTAATAAAAAATAAAATTAGCTATTCTTAAAATGCAACTGAAGTACTACTACTTGATCCTCCTGTAACTTCCGCTTCCGAAATTTCCGCTTCCGTTAACTCACCTGCCTGATACGCCTTTTGTAAAAGCCATACAATATCTGCCCGAGTTAATTCCTTTTGCTTATACGCAGCTTTCAAAAGTTCCTTTACATCCTCCAATGTTAACTCCCCTGCTTTGTAACTTTTAATTATTAGCCAATGAACATCGTCCCTTGTCAACTCACCCTGCTTATAAGAATGGATTATCAACCCTCTTACATCATCTCTTGTTAGTTCACCGAGCTTGTAGGAATGGACTATCAACCATCTTAAATCTTCCCTCGTTAACTTTCCTTCCTTATATGCTTTTACAATTACTGCTCTTAAAACACTCCGAGTTAATGTTCCGGATTTATACCTATTTATTAACGCTTTCTTGACATCTTCCCGAGTTATGGCTCCGAGTTTATAATCAGATATAGAAGACGATACAACAAAATCTTCCTCAGAAACTTCTACCACGCTAAGTCTTTTCTTAGCAACATCAATTCTTTCAGCAGATTTTTCTCTAAAGGTATTCAACTTATCATCTAACTTACCAAGTTCTGACTGTACTCTTGCTTTTTGCTCCTCAGATAAATTAGACTTATCTAGACGGACCTGAGCTTTCTCAAGCCTCACTTCATGAATACTAATGAATCTTTCAGCCCTCACTTCTACTCTCTCAAGTCTTTTTTCACGAGATTCTATTAAGCCCTCTTTAGATTCAATTTCCTCTAAAATTTCTTCAAGTTCCTCGTCAGATTTTCCAGCCAAAACTTTATGCCTCTCGATAATATTTTCTCTTTTCTGGAGAATCTTCTTCTCCATCACATTACTACGATTTAAAGCTCTCTCATAAAAACCTTCAAACCTTTCAATCTTCTCATCGCTGGCATTATTCTCTCTAAACCTCTCAAGAGCACGAATATGAATCTCCTCCGCATGCTCTCTATGTCGTTCAAACTTATTTTGAATCCTAGCTATCTTCTCCATATCATTTATTGAACGATTCTCATCATCTGATTTTTGAGCTTCAATCTTTTCTAGAACTTCTTCAGCTTTAGCAACAAAAGCGTCATATCTCTCTTGAGCTCTCTCTGCCCGCCCAGGATCTTCCTCAGCAAAAGCCTCAGCCTCAGCCAACCTCTTCTCTGCCAATTCTAATGCTCTCTCAATTTTTTTTTCTCTGTTAAAAATAAAAGCGAATCCCACTCTATCAAAAACATCTTCAAAAAAACCTATTTCTCTGGCCTCAGGAATCTCAACTTTTCCAGAATCTTCATCAGCAACTACAAATCCAAGTGTCCCGACTAATAAAAACGCCATCAAAAATAATACACTTATTTTTTTCATTTTAACCTCCTTTCAAGTTTTGTTATACTACTAAAAAACTTGTATGATAGATTTTTAATCTTTCTTTCAACATCCCTTAAACATTTCTTAGCTATTACAGATGTCAATCCCACCAGGTTTTTAAATCTCTCGTTAGATTTTTAAATTAAGATTTCCTAAATATCTAAAACGATTAGTCACTAGACTATCTCTGAAAAATAAAATGGACATTAGAACAAAAAAGCTCGCGAAATTGGTCGCAGGTTACGCCCTAAAAATAAAGCCAAAAGAAAACGTTATGATTTCAGGAGGGATAGAAGCCCAGAGTTTCATTATAGAATTATACAAAGAAATAGTTTTAAGAGGAGCCTACCCTCAATTAAAAGTCAGCTTCCCAGGACTTAGTTCATTTTTTTATAAGTACGCGCAAAAACATCAAATAGAAAAATTCCCGGAGTTACTCAATTACACCGTAAGGAAAACCCAGAAATATATTGGGATAAATACGTCATCTAACACCAAAGAGTTATCCAACTGCGACTCAAATAAAATCATCACAAGACAAAAAGTCTGCAATTCAATTTCTGAATACATTTGCAACGGAAAGCCCAACATACATAGAAGCACAGTAGCGTTTCCCTGCCTAGCTTTAGCTCAGGAAGCGGAAATGGATCTGACAGATTATGAAAACTTTGTATACGACGCTTGCCTTCAGGACTGGAAAAAAATAGGGAAACGAATAAACAAAATCTTAAAGAAGTTCCAAAAAGGAAATTCAGTTTGCCTAATCGGCGATGGTGTTGACCTTAAATTTGATATTCATGGAGAAAAAGCAAAATCCGACCTCGATGGAGAAAATATCCCTATGGGTGAAATTTTTATGGCACCAGTCAGAAAATCTATAGACGGCTGGATAAAATTTGATTATCCCGCAATTAAGTCAAGTAAGGAAGTGACCGATATTTTTCTAAAATTCAAAGAAGGAAAAGTAATCGAAGCGACAGCAAGTAAAAATGAAGACTTTCTAAAAAAAATGTTAAACACCGACGAGAACGCATCCTACGTCGGAGAATTCGGAATCGGGATGAATCCAAAAATCACAAAATTCACAAAAAATCTTTTATTTGACGAAAAAATTGGGGGAACAATTCATCTCGCTCTCGGTAGAGCTTACAAGGAAAATGGAGGGGGAAACGATTCAGCAATTCATTGGGATATTGTAAAAGATATTTCAAAAGCGAAAATTATCCTCGACGGAAAAATTGTTCAGAAAAATGGAAGATGGAAAATTTAGTCATACCCTATCTCAACAACCCTTACATTAAATTTCATATTCGAACACCTTATCATAAGGAATAAACCAGCTCACGACATCCTTCTTCGACGCCCGTTCTATAATCTTCCGGAACAATCGAATAGAATTCCCATGCGCCGAAATCGCAACATTAACCTTATTCTTTCTCATAAACTTCTTCAAGTCTTTGATAAACTTTCCAACTCTCTTCTCAACATCCATAAATGATTCACCACCTGGCGCCGCAACATTATAGCCTCGATGAATTGCCTTATATTCTTCTTTTCCCAAAAACTCCTCGACCTTCTCTCTTAATTTAGGTTCAAGATCCTCAATCGCATCTCCATGAACCCTTAAATCATAACTCTGTTCCCCAATCCTATCAATAAACTGTTCATGAGTAGTTCCTTGTAATTCCCCATAGCTCCTCTCAATCATCCTATCATCCTCTAGAACCAACCTACATTCGGGATGATATTTCAAAACTGGCTTCAAGGTATTCTTAGAACGCGAAAGATGCGTCCGAATCGCCACCTGAAATTTTTTATTCTTAAGTTTCTTCGCAATCGTCTTCGCGTGCTTCTTTCCTTCGTCGGTCAATCTTGCTTCCATCTGCCCAGTAAACCTCCCATCACGATTAAACGTCGTCTGTCCATGCCTAAATAAATAAATTTTAAACCATCTCATAATTATATCATGTTTCTTCAATATAAAAACATTTTTATAATCTAAGTTCTTTTATAATGTATGGTGATTCAATGGATTATACTCGGAATTTTCGCAATAATTATATTCGTACTTCTAAAAATGGATCACCACATCAGGATAGTTAAACTTGTAATCATTGCTATAATAGGAATTCTAATTTATTTTTCCATGATGGGTATATTCTCTTCTGAACAAGTAGACCTGACTTCACCACGAGGCATAGTCCAAGCAACGTATCTCTACTTCGGATGGATTGGAGAAACAACAGGAAAATTATGGGACATCGGAACAGATACTGCAAGTTTAGTCGGTAATGCTATAAGAGTTAATAATTCTAGCGAGGATAAGCCAAAGAAATAAGCCTGACATGGGGATTTACTCACAAAATGCGTCTCGCAAATATATGTTTTAAATTGTTTGCTCAAAGCGTTTTGTTCTTTCGTTCCGACCAATTTGTTTATATTGATTTAGTCAAACAGCTCGAA
>JAYEHV010000030.1:0-7566 GCA_034716495.1 Nanobdellota archaeon | reverse complement strand
TTGATTTAGTCAAACAGCTCGAAACTCACCCCGACGTGTCGTGTGTCCAAGCCTGACATGGGGATTTACTCACAAAATGCGTCTCGCAAATATATGTTTTAAATTGTTTGCTCAAAGCGTTTTGTTCGCCCACGACTGTCGTGTGTCCAAGCCTGACATGGGGATTGAACCCACGACCTCTTCGTTACCAACGAAGTGCTCTACCAACTGAGCTAATCAGGCATAACAATTCTCCACCCCTTAAATTTATAAACGCTTTCATTATAAATTTAAACATGGAAGATAAAGATTTTGACCTAACAACAGCTTATGACAAACTAAAACAAAAGTATGAACTACCTGAATTTGGCAAATTATCAGAGAATTTTGATATAGAAAAAACTATAGACAAAGAATCTCAATTCTTAATCAGAGAAATCCGAAGAACAATTAACGAAAAACTTTCAGCATATACCCACTTATTCGAAACTATCCTCAACCCAACAGCAACTCCAATATTTATGTTCTCTATCTTACGAGGAATAGACGAAGATAATAAAAAGAAAATCAAGGAGATTTACAAGAAACTTTCAAGATTACAAATTAAAGCAATAAAACTGGACACAATTTATTCTGAACAAGCAGAGGTAGAATTTATCAAGAATTCTTTTAACGAATGGCAAGATTTAAAGAAAATAATTTATGGCATTATTGAAAAATTCGACGAGAGCATTGAAGAAGATAACAACTTAAAAGAACGAAGTTATTTCGGTTAATTACAAACTTCTTTTCGAGGAACTGATTCTACTGTAAACGGACAAGTTAAATTATCATCAACACCAAACATATCCTCCCTAACAAACTCGGTTGAAAAAATCACGGAGTTCCCAAACTCAACTTCCTTTTCAATCAACTTAAAATCTAACTCACTACCATTAGCGTCAACCAAAGCATACCTTATCCCAAAATTACCACTAATATCTCTATCAAAACTATAAACTTCCATCGAACAACGCACAACTAATTCTATACACCCATTAACACCCATATCAGTACATTCAACACTATTTTCAAAATTCCTCAAAGAATATTGAATTTGCTGCATCTTACAACTAAGCCCATCCACCACATCTTCAGAACCCCCTATCCCGCTATCCAAACTTCCCTCAACTTTCTCCACCTCTTCAGTCTCGCTAACCTCAATAATATTCTCGGGAATAGAACTCCCATCTAAAAAATGTTTACTATTAACTTCTTTCAAAACCTCATCCCCAAAAACAAAAATCACTCCAACAAGAAATATCAAAATCGCAACAACTCCCAAAATAATATATGACACCTTCATTTAGCTAATTAATCCGAGAAGCTTATAAATTTATTGAAACAAAAAATTCAAATCAATTTCCATCGCAACTGTCGGCATTTTAATCTTCCAATTCTTCAAAACTCTCGGAGCAACCTCACCGATAAATCCAATATCCTTTCCATCAATAATTACCTTCCCACAACGCCCAAGGATATAATTCGAATTCTCAACATTTTCAAGAGTATACTCCTTCTCAAGCATCTTAAACAAATAATCAACGACCTGCTTCAACTCAGTAAAGTTAGCTTTTTCATCTATCAACACCATCGCCAACCTCTCAATTTCATCCACACCTGTTTCCGAATTCTCTGACTCACTTCGGGAAAAAACCCTCCCCATTTCAAAAATCTTTTGGGGATATCCTGCATCTGAATTCTCCGACAAAATCTGCAAAAGATTCGTCAGCATATCCATCCTAAGAACATCCTTCCCCGTCTTAGAATCCTCAACTTCAATAAAATCATTGTAGTCAAAATGAATCTTCCTAACATCTTTCTTTGTAGTCAAATGAAAAGATGATGTCTCCAAGAATCCAAGTCCTGCAAGAATATTACCTATAACTCTCTTTGTCTTCCCAACAGAATCTTCAAACGCAATCGTCGAAATATCTGGAATCTCTGGTTCAAAATTTTCATAACCATGAGCAATCGCAATCTCTTCGGTCAAATCAATCCAATGCAAAATATCCGTTCGATAAGCAGGAATCAACGCAACTGATTTCCCTTTACGATTCTCATAACCAATTCCCATACGAGTCAAATAATTCTTACATTCCTTCTCATTCAATTTTATTCCAAGAGTTTTTTCAACATCCGGAATTTTAAAGTTTAATTCTTCAGAAGACATATCCGGAGAAACAAAATCTCCCTCCTTAGAATCTTTAATCTTCATCCCATAAACTTTCCCCCCCATCTCCGAAATAATTGAAATAATTATATTTATACATTTTTTCAAATAAGTCAAATTATGTCCAGAACATTCGATAAAAACTTCGCGCGTCTTCTCATCAATCCTTCCAGTCCCATAAGAATTAATAATTGGAGGCATACTCAAAATCTGTTTATTGGCATCGATAAAAATTGGGAAAACTTTAGCACCTTCAAGCAAGTGTGCATACTCTCTTCCAGTCGGATGTCCTCGGATAATCTGTGCCCCTGTCATTTCCTTATGAGCCTCAAGAGGTAAGAACTTTATCTCTTCAGGTTTTCTCGCTACAAATTTAATAGGCAACGCAATCTTATCAAGAGGGTAAACTCCAATCGCCAATTTCTTCCTCTTTCTTCCAATCGAATTATGCAACTTCTCTTGAACATCGATTATCTCCTTAATTTTTTCATCCGTTAATTTCAAACCCTTAACAATTGCACAAACCGTATGAGGTCTAACAGCCTTCACAGAACTATCAATCGTCACAGTATAATTCTTCTCAGGTTTATTAATATTAAAACTCGTAACCTTCCTTCCACCCTTAAATTGATTAACAGCTCTTGCAAAACTTTGCAACGAAAGCAAATCTGGCCTATTAGGGAAAACCTCGACAGACAATTCATCTTCTGTAACTTCTTCAATTGGAGTCCCCATTTGAGTAATCTTTTCTTCCAACTCCTTCGTAATCTTCCCAACTTTCTTTTCCAATTCTTTTTTATTTAATGTTAGTATTGTCATCATAAACCCCTTTGCATTTATTATAATCTTTAGATATTTTTTTATCAAGCTCTTCCGCCACATCAATTTTAAGTGTATTAGCTAAGGCAAGAGAAGTAAAAATAACATCAGCTATTTCTTCTCTTAACTCCCTCCTATCATCATCGTGCTTTTTTCTTTTACCACCAAATTCAATATTCATTGCCCTAGATAACTCCCCAACCTCTTCAGTCAGTCGAGCTAACATAGACAAAGGCTCCCAATACCCTCCATACGCCCGAATGATTTTATCCACTTTCTCTTGCGCTTCATTTATCTTCATCACTTCCTCCAAAACTTCTCCAAGTTTAATTCCTTTTTATTAACCGTTAATATTGTCATTTTAACTCCCCCTCAAAATCCGCAAACTCAAACACAGCCCCAGAAATTTCCTTTTGTTTATCTTCCTTTGTCCTTACAATTAAAATAATTTTCTTTATCCCAAGAAAAACATCAATAAAATAAACTTCATTTCCTAAATCATAAACTTCATCAACAAACTTATCAATCCCCCTCAGAGGTCCATGTTCACAACCAGAATATATTTTATCCTTTAATCCGAGACTTTCGGTATCAAAAAATCCTAGCTTTTCTAAGATATTATCAATAGCATCGACAACCTCCCAACCCTTTCCAAAAGTAAATTCACTTCTAAAATGAGCTTTTTTTACACCTTCAATTTTAACTTTCATCTTCACAGTTTCCCCTAGAGCCTTCTCTTTCTTTTTCCCAACCTTCTTAATAGTTAATCTTGTCATTTTTTATATGCGTTTTTTCTATGTTTAATTGTCCGAACAGTCAGAACATTATTTTCAAATTCTACAAAAATCCGATAATCACCAACCCTAATTTTAGAATAGCCAATATTAACTAAGGAAAAAATATATCTTTGCGGATTCAATTTAATACTCTTAATTTTCTTAACAATTCTAGACGAAATAATTTTGCCAAGTTTTCTCAAAAAATTTATCGCATCATCATCCCAAATAATTTCAACACTCATCTAAAAATTCAGCTTCAACATTTTCTTGAGAAATAAACGAATTACGAGGTTTCTTCCGCGACGCTTTAATCTCTGCAATAACTTCATCGGAAAGCTCCAAACTATCCTCTAAAATAACTTCACTCATACTCTCAACAAGTTTACGCAAAGCGAGAACATTCTGATTAATCTCTTCTAAATTAACGGCTTTCATGTTATACAAAACAATCAAAGATATTTAAATCTACCTCCTTTCATAATAATAATAACTTTTCTAATTTTAAAGAATTTTTTTTCAGTTAATGCTTTCATCTATTTCCTCCAAAACTTCATCTCCCTTAATTCATTTATATCATTCTTATAAACTTCTCGCAAATCATTAATCGCAAAGAACTCGGTGATAATCCTATCAAATCCCTGTCCCCATGCTAAAACAGGAATATGTTTCCCGAACATAGGAATAGTTACCTCTGGTCGAAACATCCCTGCACCCCCAAGCTCAACCCATTTCTTATGAACTGGATGAAAAACATCAACTTCCAATGAAGGTTCGGTATACGCAAAATACGCAGGTCTTATCCTAATTTTCTCATAACCCATTTTCTTGTAAAATTGAATTAGATACCCAAGCAACTGCCTAAAATTCGCATTCTCATCGACGACAATTCCCTCAGTCTGATTAAACTCAAACCCGTGCGACCAATCAACAGTTTCATTTCTAAAACATTTTCCAATAGCAAAATACTTCGCAGGAAATTCTTTCGTATCTCTAATCTCCCGAAGTTTTCTCGCCGACAGCGACGTCGTATGCGTCCTCATCAAAACTTTCTTAGCATCATCTTCCGCCCATTTACACTGCCAACCCTTGCTCCCATCAATTCCACCCTCATGTGCCTTTTGCGTCTTAAATAAAATACAGTCTTTCTTATCCTTACACCTTGCAGGCAATTTACCACTTAAACTCTTCAAATAAAATGTATCCTGCATCTCTCTAACCGGATGATCTTGCGCAGTGAACAGAGTATCAAAGACCCAAAAACTAGTCTCAATCCGATTCCCAGTCATCTCTTTAAAACCCATCTCCAACCAAATCGACTTCGCATAATCAATTGCCTGATTTACAAAATGCCTCTTCCCCCCATAAACTCTCGGAACCGGCAACGACAAATCATACCTTCTAAATTTCTTCCCCTTCCAACTATTTTGTTTTATCATTTTCGGAGTTAACTGCTCAACCATATCCTTCTCTAAATCCATCGAAGAAATTTTCTCACCCAATTTAGTAAGTTTAATACTAATTTTCTTCTGCGTCTCAACTCGGATAATATCCTTCCGAGATTTCAAATTCTGCAACACCAATTTATCCTGTGCCTCCAAAGAATCAAGCTCAATAGGAAGTTTCTCAAGAAATAATTCCTCAAGCATCTTATGAGTAATCTCCTCAGGCTTAGCACTAAGAATCAACTTTCCCTGTTTAATTTCTATAAGTGCCTTCTTTTTCAAAGTCCCTAATGCAATCTTCGCTTCATTATCATTCAACTCACAAACATTTTTAATCTCACTAATAAGAATCCCTTTTTTCTCGACAAGCTTATTCAAAAGTACCCTCTCTGGTAACTCCTTCTTTAAATAATAAATTCCTAAAATTCCCAAGATAACAACCTCCTTCTCAGAACTTTCAATCTCCACCAATCCTTTGTTCTTTAAAAATCCTACTGCCCGAAGTACGGTAGTTTCGTCTTGAAATGTCCTTTTAGCAATCTCGCCTAAATCAGAAAAATCTAAATTTAATTTAGGGAGTGTAGCTCTTTCAATCGGAGATAAAAACTCTACCAACAATTTTTCATCCATATCAATCTATAAGTTTTGTCTTTTTAAGGTTTAGTAAAATAAAACCTAACCGCATCTCGACTCTGCTCACTTGACATCCCCAGACTAATTCCGAAAGAACTCAAACTTTTCTTATCAATAACATTTTTTACATTCCCTGCAAAACTCGCAATCTTAATAGAACACTTCGCCTTTCGACAGACCTTAATATTTTGAATTAACCTAGACAAACGCAGAGCCTTCTCCTTACCTTGTAATCTAGACATATCACTAAAATCAATAACAACACTCACATCCTTCTTAGCCGCTTCCTTCGCAACAACATAATTCAGCCCAGAATCTCTCTGCTTTAAACTATCATTTTTCGAACCTCGTTCTGGAGAAATCAGGTAGTCTATCCTTAATGTTTCAATTGCTCTACGATTAAATAAACTGTCACCACCAATAATTGCAATAATTTTCTCCTTTCCTTTTAGGGATTCAATAATTTTTCTTGCTTCACTTTCCGAAGCCTCAATTAGATAACCGTCACAGTTATTAGTCTTTAAAATTTCCGACTTTGATTTTATTTTTTTCAAGAAAATCGAATCCTTAGTTCGAAACAAATTTATATCTTTCATCCAGCTATCAAAGTTCCCCCAAAATCTTTCTTCCCTTTCAGAATTTTATCAATCGCTCCCAGAGATCCAACAATATAAGTTGGAATTTTCTTTTTCAAAATAACTTTCGCAGCTGATTGGTCAAGAACAAAATGTTGTCCTGCCTCAAACTTTATCTTCCTCGTAATCTTCTCAAAATTATTCCAAGTTATTTTATTTATGAATTTTGCATTTTTATTTGTCTTAGGATTTGAAGTATACAAGCCATTTACATTAGTGAGGTTTATGAAAGGGCATTCCAAATATGCTGAAAGTTTTGCGGCAGTCCCGTCGGAAGTGTTATTTTTCTTATATCTTAATCCTCCGCAAAAAACAATTTGATTCTTCTTAAGCAGATTCTTCACCTCCTTCATACCCTTCGGAATACTCTCATTTGCACTTTTCCCAAAAAACTTAGCCATAAATTCGGCATGAAGTCTAGTAATTGCAATTCCAGATATGGATTGTAACTTCGTTGTTTTCCCTAATTTTCTTAAAGCCGAAATATATTTCCTCGCCGTCGAGCCTCCACCAGTAACACCAACAAATTTATGAGAAGGGTATGAACTAATCAATTTCTTAAATTTCGCAAGAAATTTCGTATCAACGTCATCGGGAACAATCCTTGAACCTCCGAGCGAAATCACCCAAGTTTTTTCCATGAATTGAAAGAGTAATTTAGATTTATATAGATTTTGGAATCAACAAACAGTAAATAATCTATCATCACTAACATCAAAAACTTTCAACCTAACTCCAGAATCTAACCAACCGTGCGCATAATTCAAGGCCGCGAAAGCATTCACTAAATCGCCATTCTCTTCAAAATGATGTGAATCTGAAATATAATTTCCGACCATCTCAATAATCTCTTTCGCCTCAACTTCCTTCCCTTCAAAAATATTTTTCTTCACCTCGGCAAAAGCTGTCTCAGTTAAACTAAAATACTTCTTCAATTTCTTGATACTAATTTTATCCTGCATACTAAAATAAAAAATAAAAGTTATTTAAACCTGTCTTTCAAGCAAAGAATAAGGCGTCTGCTTCCTAATCACAAACCGTGATCCAACCATATCAGATATAATCGC
>JAYEHV010000029.1:0-37295 GCA_034716495.1 Nanobdellota archaeon | reverse complement strand
AGAATATTTCGCTAATGTTTGAGATTCCGTTTAATATTACATTTACAAACATCTCATTCCGAGTGGATTATAGCGGTATTCAATGGTGTTCTCCTACAGAATATAACCTTCAACTAAATGGCGATGATATATTACCGCTTGGGCCTAAAAGTGGGTATTTAGATATTTTAAGTTCGTTTCCAAGTTCATTAAGCTTTACCGCAGACCAAGACTTAAGGTTTCAAATGGAAACAGAAACGAGTTTCACGTTTGCTAAAGAATTGGAGATAATTAGTAGAAGGGTTTTGCGTAGCTCATTCACTTTAGAGTCTGACCGTGCGATCTTTATTGGTCACATTACGTTCGCTGAGGACATTGTACCTCAGAGTGTTTGGCTAAATTCCATTCAATATTCTTTTTCGGGTACAAATCATTCAATCAATCCTGATATTACTATGAACATTGGGGAGACTTTTATTTTAGAGGTTTATTTAGCTGAGGACATTTACAAACAATTGGAATATTACTATAATAGCTTAGGTTCTGGTGCTTTCGATTTATATTTATCGGGAACGACCTCAGATCCGTTTTTTGATGACAAAACAAAAGATTATAACTTTTTTATTCAATTACCAAGCGATTTTTATCTAGCTTGGATGGACTTACAATTTTCTGACCTAAATTACCTTCCTGACTATACGTCAAACGGCTCTCACGATATTAGTGATTACGGTTTTTATGGGCCAGATATTTCCAATGAAGATGTATCATGGAGTCAATATTGGTATCAACAGAATGGATTAGCGTATAAAATGGATGAGCATGGCGGGTCGGGGTATGAAGATGTTTATTCGGAGGGGTTTGACTCTCTTACGGGAGAGATGACCTTAGACTCCTATCCAAGCTATTATAATAACACTTACGATTTTGGAGATAATCTCACAATGGTTAATGAGTTTCCAAATGAGTATCATGAAGAGGATTGGTATAATTGGAGTATTAATTCTAACTCAACTTTTTCAACTACTAAATATAATGTATCTGGGTATTATCCAGCGACAAATAATTTTATGAATGATATAATAGGAGAAACTGGAACAGATATAGGTTTTATAGATATAGATGATTCTGGGAGTGGAACTTACGTAGGACTTGTAGAATCAATTGATGGACATAAAAAAGTGCTTCATTTTTATGATCGGGGTAATCCGGGTGCTTGTGATATTATACATCATTTAAATGATAACAAACAATCTGGAACTATTGAATTTTGGTTAAGAGGTACAAATACTGCTTCTTGGCATAATTATTTTTTTGAGGATTCTCTTGGAAATAACGCATTTCAAATTAAGGTATCCCTTGATCACATATATATACGTTCAGGAGGAGCGTGGCATTCGGTACAAGCAATTACGGATAATGTGTGGTATCATATCAGAATAGACTTTGAAAGAACGTCAAATGGATATATGAGTCTATCCCAAAATGAATTTAGAATCTTTATAGATGATGTAGAACATGGAAATTATGCATTAGAAAATAATAATGATGTCTCTCAGATACACATCACAACTAATACTGTTCAAAATATTATGGATTATTATGTAGATGCTCTGGCATTCAGTTGGGACCCTTATTATGAAATTGGAGATAATAAATATTTAGCATCGAAAGATAATATAACTCTAACATCAGAACTAAACAATTTTACTAAGTCATTAATCCCTTCAAATTCGAGTTTTGTAATGACCAATGGCACCCAAGTAGATAATGGCACATTAGGAATGTTAGACGATGATTATTCTACTTTTAATGTTTCTGAGGTTGAAGGACTCTATAACGCAACCTATTCTTTTACTGGAGAAACTGGAGAGACGGGAACGGACATTGATTTTATTGATTCGGAAACGTCCTATGATGGTGGTAGTGAAGTAATTGCAGAGTTAGACGGTCATAGTGAAGTTTTACAACACACAGATGATGCTACTGCTGGAGAAGATCCAGATTGGTCTCATAATTTTGATACAAATCATAACCGTGGAATTACAGAATATTGGTGGAGAGCTGAAAATTTAGCTAATAATCCATATCCGACAATACATTGGTATGAGGATGCAACAATGTGTTTTAGAATAAGGCTTACAAATGCTAATAAAATTGGTACTGTAAATCCACCAGCAGGGTGGGATGATTTTGCTACATTTAATAACGATCAATGGTATCACATTAAAGTTGAGTGGTATTCTGATAATACCTTTGATATATGGTTGGATAATGTCCTAGAAGTAGATGGGTATAGCATGGAAAGTAATCAGGTTACTGGAATCAATAAAATAAGATATGGTACTTGGGGAGATACTACAGAAAGCCAATGGTTTGACGCTTGGGGTGAGAATTGGGATGAAAATTACGATATAGGAGGCAATAATGCTTCTACATTTGCGTTTGGTACATATAAGGGTACATATAGTTTTACAACTGATATTGATAATAGTGATCCTGCGGGATGGACTGTAGATGAGACTCATGGTTCAATTCAAATAATTGCTGATTTAGGAGGACATAATAAAATTTTAGATATTCATGATACATCTAATGCTGGAAAACCAGCAGCTTTTTATGTTGATGCTTCAACTCATAATACGGATGGAGATACAATTGAGTGGTGGATGAGAACTGATGATGCTACATTCTATTCAGGAATAAGATTTTATGATGATGGTTCTCATACAACGTTAGGTATGAGAATTAGAATAGAATCAGAACAGATGGATTATGAGCATAGTGGTGGTTGGACTAAAGCCATTGATGTTGTGGATAATACTTGGTATCATTGTAAAATAGTGTTTGATTATACAGCAGATACATACGATTTTTATGTTGATGGTGTTTTGATTGATAGTGATATTGCTAACTCAAATGATTGGACTCAGTTTCAAGAGATTATTCTGACAGGCGCTACTGGACATTTAAATTATCATCATTATTATGATGCTTTTGGATTTTCTTGGGATCCTAATTACGATATAGGAGATAATCTATTAAATAACTCGGTTGAGGTCAACTTTACAACTACAATTAATTTAGGAAATGATTTTAATATGCATAATTATCAATTAAACTACTCATCAAAAACTGATATATATCAAGAAGTAAATATGAGTGTATATAATTTTAATGAGCTTAGATGGGATTTAATTAATTCGAGCTATAATAATCAAAGCTTTTACGAAAGTGTGTTTGTTTTCAATAGCTCTCATTACAATTCTACATCCGATATGCTATTTAGGTTTGAGGCTGTTAATTCTACATCTCTCTTTAATATTTATTTGGATTTATTTAATATTACGCTTAATTGGACTAGCTCAGTAAATATTTACACTACACTTAATAAAACATTGGATTTCTCATTCCTCAATCATTATGATACGGGATTTGACGACTATCAGAAATTGTATAATATTTCTATCGAATTTCAATACTTATTCGAGGAATATCTGAATTTTACATCATCAATGGCCCGATTTAATAATAGTTATTTTGCAGATTATAGTTTTTTCAATGAATTAGGACTAACTGAAGGTGACATTTCTTTTATCACGGGAAATGATGGCGATGGAGATTGTGAGGTAAGTGTTATTAGAGAGCAGGACAATCATGATTATGTATTAGACTTTAATGATAATAATAACGCAGGGCAGGGGATTTGGTTTAGCAATTTTCTCGATACATCGTCAGGGATCGTCTCATTCTATATCTATTTTGAGAGTGTAACCGAGGATACTACCGTCTCTTTGCTTGATGATTCCAACTATGGACCGCGCTTGGAGTGGCAAGATGATGGCAAGCTCTATTATGATGACGGGTCTTCAGACCATGAGATTGAGAGTTATTCTGCAAACCAATGGTATTATATAAAAATCAACTTTACAACTGCAACAGACACATTTGATCTCTGGATTGATGGCGATCTGAAGGGTGAAGATCTGGGGTTTGATGATTCCAGCGTTGATGGAATTGATCAGTTCTATATTATGTCTGATGTTGCGGAGGAATATCATTTCTATATGGATGCGATTGATTATAGCTGGGAGGATGATTGGGCTGAATGTCATTACAATTTTCAGTTTAATAGCACAGATGTAGATGATTTTGATCTAATATTTAATATAACTAATGGGCTTATAGAGATCAGAGATATGAACTATACTATTACGTTTGAGTGCTTAAATCTTTATGGGGGGAATGAAATTTATCAATATTTCAAAATTGATCCTGTATTTAGTATTGATTATTTGCAGAAAACAAGAGGCAATTGGATCTTGAATTGGAGTATGAACTTTACAGAAAGCTCGGATTATCTAATTTACAATTTTACTAATTCTATTAATTCCTCATTGTTTTTATATAGGATCGGGGTGGAGTGTGAGGATGGATGGCTAATATATAATTTTACTACTAATACGTCATTTAGTAGCGATCTCACATTTAACATAACAGATTTCCTCAATAATAATTCAAAAACTACATTTTTAGACTATTATTTTGAGGTTTATTTAGCCGGCAATCCAAGTGAAGTCAGTTTCGATGATATGGTTTTATGGGATTTTGATAGCGATTTCTATAATGTAAATGACTGTTATATTGACGATACATTGTTAGGTTCGCATCAAAATTTAACAATCTACTGGAATGCGACTGATCGATATATCTCCAATGTAGAAATAAACCAGACTCTAAATTCTCAAACCAATGTAATCTTCAACGAAACGTTAATTAACAATACACTTCAGAGCGTTTCTTTCTGGAATACAACCTCTGGATTGTATAATCTCACATTACAATTCTTTGATACGCATGGAAATTGGGAACTATGGGCCGTAAATTATACAGTTATTCCAAGTATTTCTCTAGCCGCTGGTTATGAAAATCCTGTATTCATAAATACAAATAATACTGTAAATTTTAATGTTCTGTCCTCAGCACCTATTATCGAGATATATTACGACAATTCCACAGATTACATTCAAGAATACAACAATGATACATATCCTCTTTATCAATACGAGTTTAATTTTACAATTAATTATCCCGTTCAAACGGTCTATAATGTAAGTATAAAAGTGATAGACGAGTATAACGATACGTATTGGATGAATATAACTAACTTATGCCATATTCAGAGGACTACAATCATGGACATTATTAATCTAAAAAGTAGTTATGATCAAGATGCCAGTCTAAACTTAACTATTTCGCTTAGAGACCTTTATAATCAACCAATCCAAGGTAAACCGATTAATTACACGATCTACGACCACAACAATATTACTTTCGTAAATACATCTTCAACTACAGATGCATTAGGAGAGATCGATATTGATATTTTGATGAATATCACCTGGACCGAAGGATTTTACCATATAAATTGTTCGTTTAACGATACAGCAGAGAGTTACATGGGCGCTTGGAAACTTATGAGTTTTGAGGTTCTACCAATTATTCAAGTGGTGACTAACTCAAGTCTGGTAAATTTAACTGTAAATGGTGTAAATGTAAGTAATAATCTCCTCACAATAAATAAGACTGAGGCAAATTCGTTTGACTTACTTATAGATCATGCGGGCTCGCTAACATTTGACTTACTTATCGAGAATGCCTCTTTATACATCAATAAGACAGTAGATTATTCTGACTATGTTAATTACGATTTTAGTTTCACTCAGAAAAGCTCTCCATTCACATTTATAACTTTTAATAGCGCAAATTTAACAAACATACCTGACAATTTCACATATTATTATTTTGATGGAACTCAAAGTACAAATTACAATTATGATATTAACTCAGATTCTCTCGAAATCTTATCTCTTATTGGTTCTACCTATGTTAATTTGGATACTTTCTCTGTTCAACTAAGGTATTTAGATAATTTAAGAACAAGAACCCAAATTACAAATACACCAAGAACAGATACGGCAAGTGTTTTAGTTAGTGAGTTATTCCTAGCAGAATTGGATTATAAGTATTGGTATTTTGTTGGAGATCTTGATATTAATGAGGTCAATCAAATGGAACATTTACGAACAGGAACGATTTATTCTGGTAATGATTTCACTATTGAGAATGACAAGTACAAGTTTGATTTATCTCAAAAAACAGAAATAAACGATCTTTTCGAGGCCATACTTGATGTGAATCCAAACTATAATCTTACATACGAAGTTTTGGAAAATAACGGTACATACTCGGAAGTTCGGGTGAATTACATGTCAGATATAATATTAGAGAATGTCACCATCGTAATTCCCCTTAGATCCGATGGCGTATATATGGACAATTGGAGTTTAAGTGCTATTCAATCCTCTCAAACTTATAATCTCGAAATTCCTAATATTTCTTTTAGCACGTCCGTACAATCCTTCACCATAAACGGTAATAGTTCAATCCCTACCGCTAATATCAGTCAATATATTAACGAGGGCGCATTCACTATTACGGAAAGCAATTACCAGACTTTAAGCGAATATTATAATGTGTATTTAGAGTATGAAAGATATTCTGAATCGTGGATCGTCCCTACTGATGAGGGCTGGGAATTAGATGGTGTTCATTACGGAACGAATTATTATGGTGTAGGTGAGGGTTATTTTGTATGTTCTGGATTTGATTCGTCAATCACTAGCTCGTATTTAAGAGTTAAAACAAATCCTATCAGTTCAATTGAAAGAGTACAAGGCTCTGGATATGTAGAATATACAATCGTTTGTAATTATCCTGCTTACGATGTTAATCTTGAATTTTACATTCAGAGCGAAGAAAATATCAAGTTAAACGCTATTTCAACACCTAGCGAATTTCTAACTCATATAAAACTTTACGATCTTGATGGGGTTCATTATTATCAAGTAATTGATTTCAATTTAGCACAAGGTACTAATGTAATAAGGATAGAATTTGAGAAACTAGTTATTTGGGATGCGGCTTGGTTATTAATTCCCGCCGGTGCGGCCTTACTTGGCTTTGTTATCATTTATTATGGGATAACGAAACCCGAATCCCTAAAGAAATTACAATTTTGGAAAAAAAAAGATAAAAAGAGAAAGAGGAAATAGAAAAAATGTCAAACATTTTAACGGATATATTTAGGGCTTTTGTAGAACCGATTTTAAGTGTGTTATTCTGGAGTTTTTATGTGATCTGGGCAATAATCGGAGTGTTAGTTATCGTAGGGCTATTTCTATTCTTCAAATTTGCGAGTAAAAAAACGATTAATACTACAATGAGAATATTATTCTTTGCATTTCTTCAGACGCTATTATTTTTAAGCTTATTATTTATGGTAGAGAGATTAGGGATTGCCATGCTTTATGTTACTCGTTTTAACCAAGAAGTGTTTACTACAGGAGAATTAGCTATGGTCTTTTTTATTATTATATTAATATTAGATTTTGTAGTAGAGATTATTCGCTACTTTGTAATGAAAATCCTACCTGTAAGGACCTTAATCGTTCGCTCTTTTATAATCTCTATAATTCAATATTTAGTTTTCTACTTAGTTCTCCTCACGCTATCTTACTTTAATATAATAATTTTAAATCTGTCGTCAAGTATAGGGCTCGATAGTAATATAAACTTTTTCGTGTTTTTCTATAGTTTCATTTTAATATCAGAATTAGTAATAGAATTTATAAGGATAAAAGTAATAGGTGAGAAAAAATGAACCCACAACATTCAGCAAAGATGCTTAGGTATGTATTTTTATCATTAATGCTTTTATTAATAATTTGGATAGTCTATGTCTCGTCATTCTCGCTGATTAGAACCTATAGTTTCTCAATGCTGACACTCACATTAGGTTCAATATTAGATTCTCGAGAGAAAAGAACACGAAAGATCTTAAAATACATTATTTATATCCTATTCTTCCTATATTCTCTATGGTCATTAGGTATATTTGAAGGATTCGTGAATTTGTCTGATCTTGATGCTTTAGACTACACAACAATAATTTTTGGAATTGTAGCTCCGGTTTGTATGATGATTGTAGGAAAGAAACTCGCATCAATCAAAATTAAAGGGTATAAGATATTTAACTATACAATCTTATGGTTAATCTATTTCTTAATATTGCTGTTATGGTGGTTAATCTATCCAGAAAATATCATTATGGAGTTTCTATTCTTATTTTTCATAGTGAGTATGATTGTTCAAATATATTATATAAATCTAAATAAAGGAAAATAAAAAAAAGAAAAGAGGTATGAAAAAAATATGTCAAGAAGAGAAGAGTTTAATGAAAAGGTTAGGTATGTTGTCTATGCGGTATTGTATGCAATAATGTTTTCGTTTATAACACAGGTATTATTTGTCTTGAATCCCGAAACTATTATTCAAAACTGGGGGATAGGATTAATATTCTCTACATTATTTGCATTCTTCTATATTGTGGATTACGAAACAATCCCCGTAAGCATTTTTAGAATAGATAAAATGAATAAACGATTGTTTATATTCTGGTTTTCATGGATTCTGGGAGACTGGGAAGATCTTTTAGCATTACTTTTTCAATTAATCGGAGGGGCTTAAATCAATGATATTTAGTGATGATCCTACATTCGCACCAATAGATTTTGTATTACAAATCTTCGATTGGTTTAACGCTAATCCTATTTTTATTTGGTTATTCTCGGCTTTTACATCCTTAATGATTATAAGAATTTGGAGAGTTGCATTATCGCCTTATTGTTATTTCAAAGATGAGAATGGAGAAAGTATATATTTAGGTCGTTTTGTATCCCAAGAAAAAGATCCAGATTTCCCAAATTATTGGAAATTGATGTTTAAACATAATCAAATAAATATTGTCAGGTGTAAATATTCTTTTACTGAAGTTAGAGATCATACATATCTCTCGTTTGGAATCTTGAAGTATTTCTCCGATATAATTTATCGTGAAACAAAATTAGATGATTCTCTAAAATTCCCAGAACAAGAACGAGTTAAATCCAAATCTAATACAGCTAAATACGTAATTTATAGGATATTAAGCGCAATTCTTCCAAGTACGAGCATTTCCAGAAAGCTATATCTTACGATAGAATTTCAAGATAAATTGGATAATGATGGAAATCCCATTTTAATAAACAAAATCCACACTCTACAACATCAATTATTATTTGATCGGATTAGAACGGTTGCTCAAAAGGTGACCTACAGAAAGAAAATTATAGACGAGAAACAGGGTATGATTGTTAAAGAAAGAAAAGCAAAAAACCTAACTCTATTTGAAATAGAAGATCTAAAGCGAGACAAAAATGTAAAGACGGGAAGCATTAAAGCAACTCATTTTAAACACAAGATTATAAAAACCAGAAACCTTAACGAAGCAATCCTAAAACAACCGCACATTGACAATCTCAAAAGTTTAATGGACCTAAAAGTTGCTAAAATAACCAAGCAATACATCGAATTGGATAAGAAATATAACCAAGCTAGAGACCAAATTGCCGAAATGTTTAGAAATTTCAATTCGAAATTAGGAGATATGGCAGTAAAAGTAAATCAAGCTAGTGTGATGCATCCCGATACTTACGCAGAAATACTTTCAACCGCGTTTAAGGGAAAACGAGAGGACAAAGAAATCAAGACAATAATAAGTGAAGTTTTAGCTCAAAATAGCGAAGACACACAAGAATTAAGGAATCAGATGAACTATCTAATGGCTGAGAATAATATACTCAAAGAAAAGCTCGGCGGTAATGGAGACGCTAAAAAACTCAACCAAATTGTAATCAGAGACGAATTAGAGGGGGGTTAGAATGGAAGAAGATCCTGAAGTATTAGCAAAACAACTCAAACAAGCATTGGAAAAGATTGAAGAATTATCAGAAACGATCGAGGAATTAATTCCGCGAGGTGATATTTGGAACGAGATAGAAGATAAATGGTATGAAGATCGAGATATATTAAATAGATTCAAATTACTGAAAAGGTCTATTGTTGATTTAAAGATTTGCCATAATACTACATGTGAAGTTTTCAAACCAATCTCACAATTAGAAAGAAAACTAGATGATATAGATTATACAAATATTACACAAGCAAAAGAAAAACTTGGTGAAAATTCTCCAAAATTCATCCAATTTAGAAAGGAAGGTTTTGAACCGTTAAAGGACCAACTAATCGAGCTAAAAAAATTAATATATCAATTACATTCGGTTAATATTGGAAAGCAAGATCTCATAAATAAAGCTGAGAAAAGAAGAAATACATTTCTTAAGAACTGTGGAAAATATGGAATCCCTTATAACGCACAAGTTGGTGCAGATGCAGATGCAATGAGCAAACTTGACGAAGATACGCTTATGCCAAATGATCCTCTATTAAAAAAGAAACATGGTATTTTTGATAAAAAAAAACAAAAAGTTAGAGAGTGATAAAAAATACCAGGATTCGTTCAAGTAGGTAAAAATCCATTTTTAAACACTCATAATATCAATGTTAATGGGAAGGATTACGAGGTATTAAACCCCAAAGAATTATTATTACATATTCTCAAATGTGAGAATACTCCTCACGAATGGGTTCTAAAAGCAATGTCCTTTATAGGAGGGCAGGGGACGGGCAAGTCTGTTTTAATCCGATATTTAGTAGAATTACTCCGCTCTATTCCTGACTATGAAGGATTAATTAGTGTAGTTGCAACCAATGATCCGCGCGTGATTGGCGATAAGCGATATAGCGAATATTTTGAGGGTAAGCATGTATTAGTTATTGTAGTAGATGATGCTATTGGTGAAGGTACAGATTCACGAAGGTCTATGTCAGGGGATAATGTCGAAATTACACAACAATTCTGTGTTTCGAGGCATGTATTAGAGGATCTTTATGAGAAAAATGGAATAATATTTTTTATTTTTGCTGTTCAAGTATATTCGCGCTTAGATGCGACTCTTAGAGAAAATTCAATATTACAAGTCTATACAAGTTATTATGATCTAAATTGGTTTCATAAGATTTTCACTCCAGAACAATCAGAATTATTACGATTAGCGACATGGGAGGGTCAAGTAGGGTTTAATTTTGACGCTCTAAGATTTTGTTTAGCTAAAGCGAAGACCGGTCAAACGGCCACGATTGAAGTTCCCTACTCCTCTAAAGAACAGGTAAAATATGATGTAGTGATTGATAGGTCAATTGATGAAGCCTTTTTACTTGGCCTTCTTAAAGATGCATTACGAACAGAGTTGGAAAGATTAAAATGCTCTGTGAGTGATTTCACCAGAGGACAATTAAAAGGATTCTTATATCCGTTTGCAAATCAGATAGAGCAAGATTATACAATAAAAGTTAGGCGGACCGATTTAGTAAAAGCGATTGAACAATTAGACTGGGAGTTTGCTCGAAAGGAAGTAAGCCTACAACCATTACAGAATAAAGACAAAATATTTAATGCTTTACATCAAGAAGGTGTAGTAAATATACAAAAAATCGTGGCAATTACGGGATTAGAAGCAAAAAAAATACGCTCTGCTCTTTCAAGCTATAAGGATGAGTTATTTGAAAATATAGAGCGCGGGATTTGGTGTTTGAAAGATTATACTTATACGGAGGACGAAGTAAGGAAATATCTTCCTCCAAAACCTAAAAAATTGGTGATATAAAAAATGGCTAATTATTACGATAAAAAGAAGCGAAGAGAAGGATATACCTATACCAAAAAGAACGGGAAAGTAGTGGTGGTTCCTGCTCATGAGGTTACTTATCGTTATCGAGAAAGAAGTGCAAGAGAAATAAGAAATAAAAATCGAATAGCAGGATCCAGCAAACAATTAATTCAACCTAAAATGTTTGAGTATGGAGATCGCGTTAAATATAAACTATCTGGTATAGAGGGCGTGGTGACTAATGTATGGCAAGAGAAAAAAATCATAGACATCATGCAAGATTATCCTCTCGGTCATCATGAGTACGGTGTATCTTACGACAAAGTAGAAAAGGTTCTTGATGTTATAGAACAATCAATCTATATAAAAAAGGGCACATTTGACCTAAATATTGCGAATAGAAGCAAACCACAACAAACGATGGTAAAGGAGATCCCCTATAACATGCTAAAAGGAATTAGGGAGATATCCAGATTTAGTCCGTATGAATATAGTTTTGCTATTGATTTTGAACGAGAAGATTCCAATCCGGAACGGTTATACATTATGAAAGGTGCGAAAGATTACACTTTAAAACTCAATGATTTTGAGTTATTTGGTCATACACACCCCGATCATATGTTTCCCTTACCTAGTAGAGGTGATATTTCTAACTTAGAGGTAATGAAACCAGAATTTATCCTAACTCCAACGACCGCTCAAACAATTATTATGAATATAGAAGACCCGGAGCAATTAGCAAGATTCCTTAAAACTGATATATCTACCTATCAATTATCCAAAAAGATCATAAATAATTACTTCAAGAATGATAAAAGATACAAGAATTTAATTGCAGATCCTCTATTACTATTGAAATACTCTGCGGGTAGGCTTTTATTTGAAGCAGAAACAGGGGTAAGAACTTATTCCTTAGACCCTTCAAATTGGGATAAAGCTAAATTTAGAGTAGAACTATTAGACGATCCTCATCCCGATAAACTAATTGGAGGGCGGCGGGAACTTTCAGTTCATAAACTACACCAATATACTACATTAAAAGAACAAGAGGCGAAACTACTCAACAAAATAGAACTTTCAGATGTCGCAGACGAAGAATTAATTAAGAAATATGATGCTCTTGTCAGAAAGAAAACTAATGTCTATAATTCCTGGATCGATGAATATAACTTATCCCATTTAAAATTATCTCCAACAACAGATTTAGATAAGTTCTTAGGGATGAAAAAAAGTAAAAAAGAAGAAATCAAACCATTTGAACTTAAAGATTTTGTAGATAAGTCAAAAGTGGTAGATAAGTCATTAGAGAACTTTAAGACAAGTCAAAGTCAAAAGGGAATCTTAGGATTTGCAGGAGTAAATGAAAAAGCAATGGATTTAGGCCTAAGTGCGAAAGAACAATCAAAATATAAAAAACTATCAAATTTTAAATAGAAAAATGAGAAAAATTAGAAAATTTAAAGGAATTTCACAATTTACCTAAAAACATATAAAGAAAAAAACAAATCTAGAAAATAAGCAAAAAAAAAGAGGTTTAAAAAAAAGTGGCAAAAAAAACCAAAGAAAAAACTCAACTTTCCCTTCTTAAATGGTATCCTACCCAAGAGCGCCAGATAGATGAATATAAGCGCGTTAAAGGGGGTAAGGTTGAAACTGTAAGCTCCCATAAGAAAAAGGTCCATGTTAAACCCGAACTCTCCGAGAAAGCAAAAAAACAAGTGAAAGAGGGAAAAGCAAAAACTTTAATCACCGAAGATGAAGTAAAGGAAATTATTAAAGAAGATATCGAGGAGGCAAAAGAGGATTCAATTGAAGAAATTCAAAAGAGGATTCAGGAAGAAGTATTAGACCCTGAACTATTTGGAATTTCGCAAAAAGAAATCCAGAGAATTATCATTGAAGAGAAACTTGTAGATAGTGAGGTCTATAAGCAATGGATCACGAAATTAAGCGCAATAGACGATCTTCAAAAGAGATATGAGTGGTCTGAGGATAATTCAGAGAAAGAAAAAATCCAAAAAGAGATCGAAGACGAAAGAGCAGAAGCAAACCGATTATACAGCATATTCCGAGTCTTAGTAGAGGATGAAATTCTTGCGGAAAACGAGGGCTGGCATGACGATTTTTACGGGGAATTAAGCGAAGCTGACAGGTTTAATTTTAAAACTTTAGAGCAACTGAAGAAAGAGGAGGGAGCAGTAGAAACAATAGAGAATCCATTTTTCGAAGAATTTTTTAAGGGGAAAGAAGACCCTAAAAGCGCTACAATCATGGTTAAACTTAGCGAAAACGGAGATAAAATTTTACTCTCTTGGGATAACATAGGCGAAGGTGGAAACTACAAAGTGAGAGGCGCTAACTACGAGACTTTCTTGCAAGTAGTTAGAGATAAACATGGGGGCAGATGGGTTCAAGGGAGTCAATTTGTTATAGATGCTGACGATCTGGAAAGCGTTATTGACGAGTTTAAAGATAGAAACGATAGATATGGGAGAGAAGATCTTCTTTATTCTATCGTTGGTCAAAACGACACTAAAAAAGAATGGTTAGAGAAAGCAAATATTCAAAAAGAGATTGTTCTTCACTCTGATTCGAACGCATTTATTTTTGAGGTTCATGGAAATAATGTCGTACTCAAATCTGGTTCCAAAAATCCAGGTGATAAGAGAAAAGATCAAGAATTGGCAATGGATGTTCTAAATACAGCTTATAAAAGAACGATGTCAAAGCGCGGGAAAAAAGATGAGGTATATGCAGCCGTAGAAATTAACGATAAAGGGGAATATGTTATGCCTATTGGCTTATTATCAAAAGCCTATTGGTTGTTAAAGCGTTCCTATAATTTTGATGTGGCCGTAGCAGATACAAGAGAACGATCTCCAGTCTCCAATCCCGAACTTAAAGGAGTGGACCTTTATAACTATCAAAAGCAAGCAGTTTTAGAAAGCTTGATTGAAGGGCAAGGACTTATTGTATCTCCGACTGGTACGGGAAAAACCATGATGGCGGCGGGAGTTATAAGCGGATTTATAAAAGGTGCAGAAAAATACGAAGAGAAAACGGGTAAAAAAGTAGATGTTGATTCACTTTTCTTAGTTCATCGAGGTACGCTTCGAGACCAAGCGAAAGAGGCGTTTGATAAATTCCTACCTGAAGATGTAAATATTGGACTGTTAGATAGCGAAAATTTCACACCTAGCTGGACAGATGAAGCAGATATTAATGTAGGAACAATTCAAGGGATGCATAGTGCAATAAAAAAAATTGAGGAGGGAAAAACACTTAGCGAAAAGGATAAAATTTGTCTAAAAATACTCAGAGAATCAGAGATAATCATTCAAGACGAAGCGCATCATATTACAGCTAGAAGCTTTGATAGCGTTTATGACGAAAATAAGACGATTCATAAATTTGGACTCACAGCTACACCAAGCAGAGATGCGCAAGACGACATCCTTAGAGTTATGAAAATCGGAGATAAAAGGATTCCAATCACGTACAAACAAGCGCAAGATAGGGGAATGCTAATGAAACCTAATGTCGTTGTTATTCCTATTCCAAAACGCAAGGACTTAGAATCTGAAATAGATTATATCATGGATCGAGATGGAATAAAAAACAAATTTACCGCTAAAGTAAGAGCGCAAGTAGAGGAGAACGAAGCGCGAAACGATCTGATTATCGATCACGCAAATAGAATGCATACAGCAGGGAAAAAGACCATTATATTCACTAAATCATTGAATCACGCAAACGATCTAAAAGAACTATTGGAAAAAGAGTATCCAAACACTAAACCAGTATTACTAGCGGGAAAGAAGAGAGATGCGAGCGGAAAACTTAAAAAGATGAAGAAATCTGATATTGAAACTAATAAGAAAATGCTTGAATCGGGAAAAACAAATATCGCGATTGGCACAGGGTCTTTACTTAGTGAGGGCTTTGATCTACCTGCATTAGATGTAATTTTAGGTGCTGGGGCATCACAAGAATATAGTCCCATCTCAGTTATGCAAACCGCAGGTCGTGCTATGAGGGTATCCGTTGGAAAAGAACAACCTATTATCGTTGAATATAAAGACGATTTTGGAGGATTTGCAGAGCGTATTCTAAAGAGAAGAAAAGCCTATAATGAATATAATGCGTTTAATTTTACACTTCAAGACGAATACCCTCAATTCTATGGTGCGCAAGGAGATCGTGAATGTCCTACTAAGAAAGATAGAATGGCTTGGGTAAAGCAATTTATCAAGCGATCCGAAGGCACAGATGCTGAGAAATTTCAAACCTCTGAGTTTTATCAACACAAAAGAGCGCGAGGTTTAGTTAAAGGATCAGCACCAAAAGCCGTTCAGAAAGAATCAAAAGCAACGATTAGAACATTACCTCATACAGAGAAATTACATGAGCTAACAAGAAACCAAATCTACAAAGTAGCACAGAAAGAGAAAATCGTAGGACGACATAGGATGAAAAAGGGAGAGCTAATTAATGCGCTTAAATATCAGCAGAATTGGGCATGGGACAACAAAGACACGGATATTGCTTTAAAAATTGCCGGAACAGATGAAAAGCCAAAAGACATTTTCAATAAAGCAATGCAACTTAGCATTACAGAGAGAAATCTAAATCCTAGTCAAGCATTACAGCTCTTAGAGTCCGAATATAAGAAGAAACGAGTAGAATTTTAATTTTTTTTTAAAAAATTTTAAGAATAGAAAAAAGTGAAAAAAGCTATGGTAAAAGAAAAAAAAGAAAAAGAAGGGTATTATAGAACGAGACATGGCAAAAAGGAATGGGTTTCTAAGCATTCTCAAACATATAATGTTAAGAATCCCCGAATAACGCAAAAAGCCAAGTCAAAAGTTATGAGTGGTGCTGCAAAACAATTGATTGATCAGAACCCTGATGTTTTATCATTAGAAACCGAAGCAGAAATAATAAAATTATTGGATCAAGGTTATGGCTTAGAAGAGATTGAGAAGTTAGCGGAAGGAGAAATGAGTGAAATTCAAGAAATACAAGAAAAGAGAGAAGAAGGGGCGGAGGATTCTAACTTAGAATCAAGCGCTCTTAAGAAGCTATCTAAAACCACAAAAGTAGAATTATTTTTTGAATCTAAATAATCAAATTTAGCGGAGAATATGTCAGAATCAGAAAAGTTAGAATTAAAACTAAAAAACCAAGCCCTTCAGAATGAAATCATTCAAGATTATAATTTTTATAAAAAACGGTTTCAAGAAGATGGGGGCCGTATTAAGACAGATTTACCAAAACAAATTAAATCTAAAATAAAAAAGGGCAAAGCAAAACCATTATTATAAAAAAAAAGGAAATTAAAATGCCTAAAAAACTAAAAGAGCAAAAAAAGAAAAAAGGTTTTAGTTATATTCGTAAGGGAAAAACCGTTAATGTACCTCCTCATAGTCAAGGTTATTGGCGTAATGAAGAAGCAATTAGCAAAATGAAAAGGAGAATAATCAGAGGGAAAGCAGAAAACTTGTTTGAAAGCAGATCCTCTCGGTCCATTACGATGGATAGGAAAAAGAATGCGAGACTAATGTTTGCGATTCCAAATAAGTTTTGGAAAGATAAACCCAATTATTACGATGTGTATGGGTTAGATGGGTATATTCCTCCCGCAGTAGATAAACCACCAATACTAGGATTACCATATCAAATGGTAATGTATGAAGGTTATATTTACGAGGCTGATCCTGATGGAAGATTTATTCGTTCAATGACTCATATTGAGAAATTAAAACCTGAGTCAAAGAAGAATCAAAAACGCTATGAAGAAGAAACGGGTTTAATGCCGATATTAGATGATGGATATACATTGGCGTATTCCGAATGGTTAAATAAGAAAACTGTAATAACTGAGACCGCAAAAGACTTAGTTTATAATGACGGTTTAAAAGTATCAACTTTACAAGCGAAATTAAGAGTTTTTAAAAACTTAGATGCGATGGGATTAACGAGAGAACAACAAGAAAAAATCCTAATTGAAGCTTACAATAGAACACATGGAGATCCTGCAAAAACCTTCACTAAAGCAGTAGCACAATGGGAAAGTACCGGATACAAAAATGCTATTAATAAAATAATTAGGGGAATTTATAAAAGTGAAGACGAAAGATTGAAAAACGCGAACAGGCAAGAAGCGATGGAAACTGCTTATCATTTTACTCCTAGCGGAGATCCTATTGGATTAAGAGTATTCAACGAGATAAATCACTTACAAGCAGAAGGACTAATACCTGACCAATCCATTTGGAGTGGAGAAAAATATGGAAGAGCAATGATAAAACACCAAGAGGATGAAATTAAAGGTTTAATTTCAGAAGGTTATACCTCTGCTGAAATAGAAAATTACTACCAGTATAAAGAAATATATGAGGAATCGCCCGAATATCACCATCATGCGATGAAAGGAAATCCCGAAATATTTACCGTTTCAAGCCCTAATAATGATCAATATATTGAACGAGTTAAAATTCAATATGAGTGGATATTAGAAGATATTGAAAATCAATTAGGTCGGCAACTCTCTATTGAAGAGGAGAAGAGGCTCAAAGAAAATTATCTTGGAGAATATCCTATAGATCTTAAAACAGCTAGAAACTTTGAGAAGATATACGAAGACTTACCAGAATTAGAAATTCAAGATATAATAGAATTTGAATCACCAAAGAAAGAAGAATTTGAATTAGAACTAATAAAAATTACCGAAGAAATGGCTGCTTTAGCAAAATAAACAAAAAAGGTGTAAAAGAAATGGCAAAGAAAAGAAAAGTAGGAGACCAATGGACAGAAATTAAAAAAGTTAAGGGAAAAAAAAGAAAACTAACTTTTGAGAAAACCGCGCCCAGAGGTCGGAATAAGAATTTAGATCGAAAGATCGTTAGTAATAAATCAGCATAAAGGTGATAAAATATGAATAAACTATTAGTGAATAAAATAATTCTAACATTACTTACAGGATATTTCTTCGCAATAGTTCAAATTAGTATTTTCTCCCTTTTTTTTGTTTTTTCTCCTGAGTTCTCTATTATTGATTTAATCCTCGTTGAGATTATTTATGGAGGGGTATTGATTATTTTTATCTATTTCATATTAACTAAACGCTCCTTCAGAGTGTATCTTTCTCTAATCTTTATTAGCATATCTGGAGTAGTATTAGGATTTTTCTTATTAACATTACCTACGTCATTAATCGAATTAATATATTTAGGATTATTTGTAGCAACTATAGTATCTTCTATATTTATAGCGAAGTTTTACGGTAAAGGCACGATAAAACTTATTTTACTCCTGTTTAATGCGTTAGTATTTGCAGGGTTTTGCTTGATCTTTCATCAAAAACCCGCTTTCCTCACAGTCATAGAGTTCTCCATCCTATTTATTCCCTCGCTTTACGCAACTCTTCTTTCATTTAAGTTAATTAGGATAAGAAACGAGCGTAAGATTAAGCTCCACCCTTATCTTCGATTAGGATTAATTCTAAGTATTATTATAAGCAGTTTCCTAATGATTTTACCTATTCGAGTAATTGTTATTGCCCCTAAAAACAATCCACAAATAGTATTTTGGGGGGCCCCTGATATATGTCCAACAGATAACGCTACATTGGATAGATGGTCTGCAAATAATATTGCATATTCAATGGTATTTCGCGCCAGAAATATTGATAGCTCTTCTTACACAAGTAAGCTTTTAAACAGAATGAATTACCTCATAAATCACTCCGTTAATTTTGGGATTTCTATTGGAGGCGATGGAGAGTTTTATTGCAGTATTCATAATGCGCAATATTTTCACCAATATTATCTAAAGATCCGTGCGTGGGGGATTGCGAATGGTATTTGGTCCTATGTCGATTTTATCGAAGTAGATGCGGAAACACCAATTAATTTAGTGAATGACTTAGAGGAGGAGGCATCCTCTGGGCTATATTTGTTCTCTGCGCTTACGTCAGATGAGGAGATAGAGATTGCAAGAACCAATTTAAGTCTTTTTATCAAAGCCATTCAAGACGATGGCAAAGAGGCAGGAATTATAAAATTACCTTCAATACAAGATCAATTGGATGGAGATAGAGATTATAATCTCCTAACTCAAAATATCTATCAGCTCGATTTGAACTGGGATTATTCTGTTTCAATGGTTTATAGAACCTCCCCTGCTCTAAATCTTTATACCTTACTCTTGGGTAATCTACAAGAATATGACTATATTTCTGATGAGTCAGAATTATTATATAGCGCTAATCAACCTACTCAACCGATCCAAGATTTTTATTCTTTAGTTAAATTTGAAAGAGAAAGCACAGAGGTTAATGTACCAAGGGCAAAGAGATTTATGTTTATCGGTACATTTGATTATGAGTTTAGAGATACCGACTATGTGAAAAATAAAGAATATAAATTAGATCTGGATATATGTAGGCATTTTGACATGGATAGAGTGTAT
Organism: Nanobdellota archaeon; assembly: GCA_034716495.1. GTDB lineage: Archaea > Nanobdellota > Nanobdellia > Pacearchaeales > GW2011-AR1 > JAGVXH01. The sequence continues at coordinate 17,175 of JAYEHV010000029.1, read as the reverse complement.
ATCTATAAATGGCGTTGGTTTCGATATTGGTACGGTCGTGAGGCGGGAGTAATTGACTTAATCAATCATAAAAGCCAATATGAGACATGGACAATAAATATGTTTGGATATGCATTTTATCGTAAATTAACTGAGTTCTTCCTGTATTCCGTAATAGATAGGTTAATAGTATTATCATAAAAGACATGAGATCGCAAGGAGGAGAGCAAAATAATAAAATCGAGCTGTCATAATAGTCTGCCATACTATATATTCACATCCTCAAGTTTTCCACTAATCTCCTCCCGATCTCTCCTTTTTTAATTAAAATCTCTCATGTTTCTGGCCCAAAAACTACTCAATTTTGGAATAAAAAAGTTTTATTTTTACTTTTACTCACCCCTCTCTGCCCCCCAGAAGCTAAAGTAAGCTGAAAGTATATATAATACCAATTTTTATCAAAATTATCTAAAACCAAAAATAGGGATTGGGGATAAAAAATAATCAAAAACGAGTCAGTACAAAAGAAGCAAACGGAACCGGTATGTTTAGATATTCCGATTACACTACATAATAAGTTAGAAAGAGTTGCTAAAGACAGAAATATAGAGCTTGGAGCGCTTATTATTCAAGATTTACGTAATTTAGTAGAATACCAAAAAGAGCTTTATAGCTCAATAGGACTTCAACTATAATTACGATTTTCTTTTTTCAAAATTATCTTTATTTCTTAAGATTTCAATAGTTTCAACTCGTAATAATTTTTTAAGATCCATTATTGTCGGCTTACCTTAAAATACCTAATTTTGTTTTATAATCCATTTTGAAATTTATCGAATTATGACGTTTTTTCAATATCTCTTGATTCTTTAGTAATTAAATATCGAATAATATCAGCGTTATTTTCAATCCCTAAAAAATCCTTAATAATTTCAAGTTTAGCAAAATATTTATTCTTTAGTAAAACTCTTAGCTCTCTTTCCTTTTTCTCTTCATCTTCAATATCCGGCATGAAATTACCTTTTTACATTAGAGTATTTGATTTAATGAATTAATTAATATATGTAATTAATTAAGCCTTATACTTCTTTTAAGATTTGTTTTTATAAAATATTACTGTCTTTTTTCTTATTTATCTTTGATCCTCCGTACTTTTTGTAGCATGGATGGAGTTTCGATGGAAGAGTTTAAATAGTTAAAAAATAAACTAAAATTACAACAAAAAAAACTCCTAAAAAAACGGAAAAAAAGTGGATTTACTATGGCTGATGAAAAGAAGGATTCTAGTGAAAATTTAGAAATTAGATTGAATCTAAAAAGCGAAGATCAAGAAAAGCTCGAAGTTGTGAAATCTTGGTACAAAAAAAGAACAAGTACATCAGTTATTCGATTACTTTTAGATGAGAAATACCAAGAAATCAAGAAACTCAAATTAAACGCGAATGTAAAAGAGGATACAAGAAAGGTTGAATAGTTCAGGACGAAAATTAAAAAAAAATGAGCAAAAGATAATAGATGCTTTAAAAAAGCACTCTAAAGCTCTTTCTTTAACAGAATTATCCAAAGAAACCAAGATCGGTTTAGGTAATTTAGGCACTAGATATATTAAACCATTAGAAGAACTAAAATTAGTCATAATAACTCAAGAGCGCGAGGGTAGGGCATTAACTACCTTTGTAGAAAATAATCCTAAGATTGATGACCACTCATCAAAAAAACCGAGGACTCATCAAAAAAAGCAAGAGCAACCTAACCAAGAAAACCTTGAAATAAAGAAGGGCGCAGTGAAAATTAAACCTAAAACAAAAAAACCAATAAAGCAGATTGATGACCACTCATCAAAAAGATTGATGACCACTCATCAAAAAAAGAAATTTGTTCCTGAAGAAAAAAAAGCATTAACAGATATAACAGAATTAGACGGAATAAAAGCCTACTTAAAGCAATCCTCAGATATTCCTTTAGCATTTTTATTAAAGCTAAAGGTAATGATTTATCTTGCGCAAAATCGACAAAAAGAAGAGAATCAAGCAATCCTTAAGCATTTACCTTCTGTATGGGGCGGAAGCCTTAAGACCGGTGGTGGTTGGAGTGGCGCTTTTCAAAAAGCATTTGGTTTAATTGAGAAATGTCATTCGTTCAATCAATCCAAGCAAAAGAAAGTTAATGAGGGATTGGGAGAGTTTTTAGATTTTGTGTTAAAACGCGCTTTAACTCTAACAAATGGAGATCTAAAAGAGCTAAATTTTGATGATTATGGTTTTTATAGCTCTAATAAAGAAAAATATCCTGAAGAATATAAAATTGCTAAAGAAATCTTTGAAGATCGGGTATATAAAGTATTTGATCACCTAACCTATAAAGTTCTAACTAATTTCTACGAGGAGAATTAAAATGGAAGAATCAGAATTGGCATTATTGCACCATGAACAGAATAAAGAAGCTACATCTCAAAAACTCTTCTGGCATTATTTAAAAGAAGAGTTAGTTGAGCACCTATATCCTAAATTATTCAAGGATGCCCATAATTATATGTATTCTCAAGGAAATTGTACTTGCGGGGCATCAATCAAGGATGAGAAGATTCAAGGATATCCTCATCACGGTTCTGGCTGGGATTTAGCGGACGGTATTAATTGGTGGTTATTTATTGTTTGTCCTAAATGTGATTACGCTATTAGTTTATCTAAATTGGGCGTTTCAAAAAGGGGGATATAATGTCAAAAAATAAAACTGTAAAATTAACGTGGTCTGCTAAGGGCAATAACCATGATACATTCTTAGAAACCAGAATTGCGCTTATTGAGTATGCGTATTTTAGAGTATTAGAAAAAGTAGAATTATATCTAAAAAAATTCTCTATTGAATTTACCCATTTACCTGATTTTGTTAAGAACCCTCAAGGCTATTTAGGACAATCTACAGGAATAAAAAAAATTATAGAAAGATGCATAGATCAGACTTTATCTACTCTTCTGAATGAACTAAGAGACTTAAACATATCCATCAACTTTGTATTTAAATCCATTTTAAAAAAGATTTATGGAGGTAAAAAATTTTGATAAAAAACAAACCAAAACAAGAAAATAAACCAGAAAGCGACTTTATTCAAAAAGCAAGGAAATTAATCAATCCCCCGCTCCCTAAATCCATTACAATAGAGAGGATGAGGGAAACTCAGATTGATATTCTTAAGGTTTTAGAAAAGCATGGTCCATTGAAGAGAGGTCAAGAAGGCAAAGTAGATCCAGCTACTTTGATGGCAATCTTAGGATTAAGCAGAACAACCATTTACGATAATCTTGAGAAATTGGAGAAAAAGAAGCTAGTGGAACGATATTCATTATTGAATGGTCGGCGCGGCAAACCTATAAAACTGTGGAGGATTATAGAATAATGGTCGAACCTATATTTTATTTCAAACTCGAGAATAGCAAGATCTTCAGCGTGATTGTAGAAACACTCAATTCAATCATAGATGAATGTATTATTGACGTTTCTTCTGATGAATTGCAAATTAATGCGATGGACCCAAGCCGCATCTGTTTAATCCGACTTACCATGAAACAAGAGAATTTCGATGTCTATACATGCAAAAATAGTGAGAAAATAGGCCTTAACTTAGACGATCTTACTAAGATTTTGAAGAGGAGTAATAATAAAGATATTTTAGAGTTTGGATACTATAAAAAAGATTCTAAAATCCGTATGCAGTTCTGTCAAGAAGGTCAAACCAGAAAGCGAACCTTTAGTTTAGCAACGATAGACACAGAGCAAGAAGATATTCCAATGGAGAATTTACTATCTATAGAATATCCCAGCACCTTTGATATGGATACAGATATAATCTCTGAAGCTTTAAAAGACGCTGAGATCTATTCTGAGATTCTAAACATGAAGGCGGATGAAGAAAATGGAATCTTCTTTAGTTCTTCCGGACAGATAGGGGAGATGGAATATGATTTGAGTATAGAGGATTTAATTGAATCCGAAATTACAGGAATCAGTAATGGAGCTTATTCACTTTTGTTTCTAAAATCAATTCTAAAAATATCCTCCATTACCGAAAGATTAGAAGTCTCTCTCAAAACAGACCACCCTCTCAAAATGATATTTAGTATTCTTGAAGGGTCTGAGTTAAGCTACTTTTTGGCGCCCAGATGCGAAGATGCTGATTTCGTCAATGATGAGGAGTTAGATGAGTTCTAAAAGTAAAAATTTCAAAATAAATTAGAAAAAAAGATTAAATTTTTAAGGAGGAGGAATAGCCAAGAATGAATATAAAAGATATTTTTGAATATGTGCGAAAGAAAATGCCTAAAATAGAAGAATACGAAAATGATTATAGAGTGTTAATATCTATGGAGTTGTTAGTAGATGAAATTATTAATAGGAAATATCAAGATGAATTTCAAGAATTAATAGATAAATATACTTCTCTTATATCGACAGAATATAGTAATACTAATATAGAAGGTATTATTCTGAGCGAGCGAGAAAGCTCGAATAAAAAAATGATGAAATGCGATAAAGAATTTGAAAGCAAAAAGAATGTAGGTGGGAAAAATTAAAATCATCACAATTAATTTACCTGAAAAATATTTGGCAGCAATCCAAGTCCTCAATGACCTTGGCATATATCCAAGTAGAAGCGAAGCTATTAGGATCGCTTTAAGGGACTTTCTCTCAAAGGAACTTCAATTCTATCAGGACCTTGACGAATCCAATTTTAAAATGTTAGCAAGAAGCAATACAAAGGAGAGAAAATAAAAATGAGGAAAATAAAAAGAGGTGTATTAGCATAAAAATAGTCACTTGTAATGTCCCCGAATCATACATAGAAGCAATCAACAAGCTTATAGGTGAGGGCGGGCTATTCCCAAGTCGAAGTGAGCTTGTACGTGTGGCAACACGCGAATTTCTCTTAAAGGAACTAAGGATGGCAAAGAACCTGCAAAAGTTCAATGAGCCGGAACTAGAAGAAGTCTTTGATGATAAGAACTTTGTGCGTGTTCCTATTGAGAAACACGATGAAAACAATGAACCCGTGCGGGGTTTTAAAACTTTTAAAATAATCCAGAGACTGGAGTAGGGTCTTTGGGTTATCCAAATATATTTTTTTAAAACAAATAAAATAATCAAAAAAAAAGAGAAAAAAACTATGTTAGATTTAGACCAAGAAAAAAGAACAGTTTCAAAGCATTTTAATTTGCCTACAGAAAGAAATGAAGAGCTTAAGATAATAGTAAAAGAGATGGATACTACTGCTGAGCATCTGTTAAAATGCGCGATAACTAAATTCATTCGGGATTATCAAGCAGATAAAACAAAGGCAATTAAGGAAATGGATACTGCTTACAAGCGACCGCATGAAAACTGTTCTACTAATGGTATTATTCCAGAAATATAAAGAGGGATTAGATGTCAATAAAATTATCGCAGTCAGAATTGCAAACACTTTCAAGTCTTTGGGATTTATATCGACAAGAAACCAATGGAAATCCCACATACGCAGGGAGGCAATCAAAACCCTTTCAGAGATTTCTAATTGACAAAGGATATACTCACTTTTTAGAGAATGAACCTAAAAAGGTAATTCAAAAGACAAAACCAAAAAAGGATTATCGTAAAATTGTGGATGATCTCTTAATTGTAGTCTCAGAATTTAAGTTGGAACTTCCTTTCGGGAGAGCATTTTGTATTCAAGGATTTACAAAGCTATTCCAACAATGGTTACAATCAAAAGCACCTAGAACTAAGATTGAAGAATTAGAAGCTGAATTTAAAAGAATAATTACGATGGAATAAACGATGACTCTAAGTGATTTCCCTATACCAATAAATATCTCTGGTCTTTTTTTACTACCAGAAAAAAGAGTTAAAATATTTTATAGGACTTGGACCGGGAATCTAATCGATTTTCTTACAGGTGCTATCAAAGTTCGTATCGAGTCAAAATATTACAGGAATTATAGAAAATTATTAGAGGATAAACCAAAATGGAACAAAATAAAAAAACAGAAGGTTGTCATCCTGTTTTCGATAATTGTAGAGGTGTTATAAGTGGATCTTGAAAAAGAAATAAAGAAACTTAAAGAGAAACAAATATCCACGGAGCAGAGCCTCAAGAATACAGCATGGGCTAATGCTATGGATCACCGTATATTTAAGAATACTGGGAGAGAGAATCGGGAGGTCGTGCGGAAGCTGATAGATATGGAGATAAGACATTATACAGATATGATTGAACAAATGGGAGATTACCACCCTCAAACAAATGATTTAATAGAGAGAGTTAAGGATTGGAATGGTTTAAAAACAATGCTATCCTCTCTGAGCGAAACCCCGAAGGACTCTAACAAAGAGGATGCCCAGAAACCAGATATAAATGATGAAGGTGGTTTTGAGTTTAGTTTAGACTTTGTAATATCATATCATGGGTGTATAATGGCAGATATTATGACAGACCATTTTAAAGCATCATATGAAGTAATTGAAGCAGATAATATAGAAGAAGCTAAAGAACAATTCGAGGAGTTTTATAATTTTATCCAAAAACATTACGAATGGAAAAAGAAGATAATAGACTTGAAAGTATGGAATGAACAAGATTACAATAAGGAGAGAGCAGCCCCGAAGCAGTACCCTTCTGGAGACCCTCATATAGAATATACTGACCAATTTGAAGATTTATGTTGTAAATACGATATAGATAATGAGGATTTCTTTACGGAATTTTATGAATGGCATAATAAGAATTTCGCTATTAAAGAGCCGCAGCCCGAACCTATATATAGATGTGCGTATTGTTTAAAGAAGTTTCAATATACTGCCAATTATCAATACCATTTAGAACACGAACATTTTAACGATAGTATTCCGAAAGATAAGATACGAGGGGTTCTCGATAAGATTAAAGATGGAGAGATTGAGACTTATTGGCGTTATGAGTTCCCTGATTGTACTGTTCCTCTTTCAGAAAGAGGAGAACAATGGCTCTTAATAAAAGAGAAAGATATAAGAGAAGCTCTGATTAAGATTCTACCCGAGGGGAATTAAAAAATGGTAAAGTTTGATGGAGAGTTTGATTTTTGGATGAGAGACAAGGTTTTAAAACCTATTGTCTTGAAGTATCTGAAGGGAATACCGCTATCGGAGGCGGAGTTTCAGACCTTTAAGAGATATCTTCTTAGTTGGATTAAGGTTTTTGCTATGGGTATTCCTCCCAGTCTCTACAAGAGTTTAGAAATCTTAACTCAAGATCAATTAGGCGAATGTTTCGATATTTTACTAAATTACGGAGTTGATCCACTATAAAGAGATTTACCTATCGTAGTCCTAGTTGTATAATCTCAGAGCTAACCTCTGAGGATGCTGCGGCGAATAATGTCAAGTCCGCCCAGTTAAGAGCGGTAATAAACATTTTTTTTGAAGAGAATATGCCTGAACTTATAGCTATTATGAATGATAAGGCGGGATTTGAAATAGCCTCTATAAGTATTACCGATGAACAACGGGATTTAATTGATGGCCTAAAAGAATTAGGTTTTTTTTCAAGTCGAGGCGAAGGCTTTCGATTTATCCTCTTTCACGAATATCTGAGAATAAGTAAAGGAGAATATTCTTTAGATTATAGCCAAATCCAAAGGAAAAAGACTAATAATGGAAATGGAAAAGGATGGGTACGAGACCCTGAAGTCATGTCCAATTTTAAAGAGGAATCAAAGAAACAAAGAAAGGAGTGGCTTAGTAATGAAAGCTATATTTGAGAAATTAGCAAAATTACGGGAGATCTTTCGCAATAAGGGATTCTGGGATACTATGAATATCCTAGGTGAATATACAAGCATTTCAGAGGGTATTGAATATCATACTTTTAACAAAATCATGAATACTGGTAGTTATTATAATTCTTTCCGCAGAGCAAAACAATTTCTCTTAGATTACAGAATGATTGAAATCTATATTCATCCTAATCAACAAAAGAAATTAATCAGACTTACCGAAAAAGGAAGGGAGATTTACGACCATCTCAATCTCTTACAACACAAAATAGAACTAATAAAGGTGTAAAAAAAAAATGAAAAGATTTACATATAGTTCAGGTGAGGTTGCATGAAAATAATTGCTTTTTTGAATCGGTTATATAAAAATACAGTTCGATTTCCAGCCTCCTTTCCTAAAGAAAAAGTCCTCAATCTTCTTGACCTTATGATTCTGGATGCGAGTAATTCAAGAGAAATGAAACGGATTCAAGATTTTAGGAGTGCAATTCAAAAAATCAATCAAGAGGTATGAAGTTTAATGAATTGGATTAGAAGAAGAAAGCAAAGAAGGAAATTCCTCAAAAGACATTATATCTCAAAACATTTTGGAATTACTAAAGAGAATATTAATGAAATTACAAGTAAAAAGTTTAATAAAATCTTAAATGAGTTGATGAGCTAGATGGAAAAAACTAAGCAAAAAACCTTTGGCGATTTATATCCCGAATTAGCAAAAAAAATAGAGCCTAAAGTGTATGATCTTCCAAAAACTACTCCAAAAGTGGACTCAAGCGAGTTAGTCTCAATAACTTCAGGGGAATTAGAGAAGTTAAAAGAAAATAACGATTGGTGGAAAAAGAAGTATAAAGACTTAAAGAATACGCCTAATCCCGACTATAATATGCTTATGCAGTATTGTATTAGCCATTCTGCAACAGATTTAGAATGTGAGCAGATGTTTCGGATGGGATCTACAGCTAAAATGTTTAATCAAACTTTTGGACAGCAAAGAGGCGGTGGCGGGTGGAGTGGTGCGATTAAGGGAGTTTTTAATATATTAAATAAAATGAGACAAAAGGGGTTGATAAAATAATGTTAAAACCAAAAGAAAAGAATAAAATCACATCAGGAACGAAAGAATGGTGTGATACCAATGTTAATATATATTCTGGATGCTCAAATAACTGCTTATATTGCTATGCCAAGAAGATGGCCATTAGATTTAAGAGAAAGACTGAAACAACTTGGAAAAAGATGGAATTAAATAAAAAAGCGTTTCAAAAAGGATATCGAAAGCGCAGCGGTCGAATCATGTTTCCTACGAGTCATGATATTACTCCAGAGACGGTTAAAAACTGTATAATTGTCCTCAAGAAACTTTTGAGAGCGGGAAACGAAGTTCTCATTACAACAAAACCCAGTTTAATGTGTATGCATATTTTAGTATTATCATTACAAAAATTCAAAAATCAAATTCAATTCAGATTTACTATTACGAGTAATAACGATCTAACCTTAGGGAAGTGGGAATCTGGAGCGCCTCGATTCTTGGAGCGCCTTACCGCTCTTAGACTGGTCTTTAATGAAGGCTCGACAAATAACGAGAACCGATGGATTAACGGATATACTATAGATAGAGAGATATTTAATAAGATTTATAGAACTGAGTTTGATCGGTTAAAAATTCTTATCGGTAGAACAGAACGCAGAAGATGTGATTGCGGTACTAAATGTGTTCAGCAAATTGTCTTATTCAACGATGATGAAGCAAGGGAAAGCGAAAATATTTGGAATTTTAACACCCTAAGAAAAGGGAATATATACTGGAAAGGAAACTGTGAGGATTGCGGTTTAATCTTTTCTGAAGCAGATTAAAATAGGTGATTAAATTGAAATTTGAAAAAGAAAATATGAAGGTTGAATTTGAAAAATCAATAAATGGTAGCTGTGTTTCTATAACTCAGATTGATGATGATATGGGAGAAAAAAGAAAGAATTATTCATATATTGATTTCAAGGATTTAGAATGGATATTTGAAAAATATTTGGAATATAAAAGAACTCGTGAGAAAGATGAGCAATTGGAGTTTCTTTATCATTTTGCTGATATTGGAGTAGTAGGGGCGTCAAATCGCAATAAGATTAAACTTGATAAGATAAAAAAGACATTTTCGTGAAAGTAAAGTTACATGAAAAAACAATTATATGGAGGAGATAAAAATGGTTCAACAATTTAAGCACTTCACTTTTGATTTCAGCAAAAAAGAGACGAAAGAATTAATAAAATATCAAAATAGCACACGCTATTACAAAGAATTAGAGCAATCACGACAAGATTTCATAGGATTATACTATGAGATTGACCAAATCTTAAGTAGATCTTGGGGTGTTATGGATCGTGTCTTACCAGGATTACTCTCTGAATTATATGAATTACTTAAAAGAAGTTTAGAAATTATAAAAAATAAGAATCAAATAACTGACTTTTGGCCTAAAGGTTGGGAGGTTCATCATCAATACAGAGAAGTAGAGCAAGATAAAATTAAAGCTAAGATTTTCGTGTTAAATTATATCGTAGAACAATTTAGAAAGGATTTTTTAAGAGACTCTTCTAATTTATCTGAACATTTCTCTCGAAGGAGTATAACAAGCGCTATAACGAAGTCAAAGATAAGATTTCTAAATATATTCAATAAATTTCATTACAATTCTATAGAGAGCTGTAGAAAGGGAGCAAATAAAGAATTTAGAAAGAAAATATTATCAATCTTTAATTCATTGGAATTACCTCTTGTTACATATCCAGAGGCCATAGCTTATGACTTCTCAAAGGTGTTAGGAAAGAATAAGGAAAGATTCTTGAAGCTTTTAAATGATAAATATTCTCAATTACCTGAAGAACCAATATGGGCTGATAAGGATTCCGGAATCATCTTTTATTCGATAAATCACACTGAGGATCCGATGATTTTAATTAGCAATAAAGGAGAGGAATCATTACGAGAGCATTTTAAAAAAGCAAGTGAGGAATTATCATTTCTAAGATGGTTTAATAGTGAAACCGTTAGAAATGAGATTATAACCTATAGGTTTGACCGCATTTTTCGAAAGGCTTTATTTAATGATTTAACCGATAAATTAATTGCAGAGTGTGAAGATGCAATAGATGCGGAATTAGAGGAAGTTAATAGATTATATGGAATTACTTATAATAAACATTTAGCTAAAATGGTTTTCCATCTAAATAAGAAAGAAAATGAAGACCAACCTCATAAATTAGAGATTTTAAATAAGGTTTTTCCTTTTGATGAGGAAGCAAGAAAATTCTGGTTTGAAACTCCAAGAGATCCGCTTGAAGAAATTTTAGTAATTGATTTAGAAACAACAGGTTTAGATATATTTACTGATAGTATTATAGAAATTGGAATATGCAAGCTTAATTTAAAGGATGGTCATATTGAGGAAATTTATAATAAAGTGTGCCATGAAAAAGGTAGGGAAATAAACCCCAATTCATGGATCTTTGATAACTCTGACTTGTCCTATTCTGATGTCGCTTATCGTTCTCCAACATTAAAAGAGCTGAGAAAGGAATTACAACAACTATTTCATTCCTTTCCAACTACGTCATATAATCAAGAATTTGATATCAAGTTTTTAAAAAATAAGGGCTTTAGGTTTTACGAGCTGTTTTGGGACCCTATGATAAAGTCGAGGGATATTTTGAAAATCCCTCATGATTATTATGGTATAAAGCTTCCCTCTGTTCAAGAGTCTTGGGAATACTTCTTTCCAGACCAAGAATATAAAATAGCCCATCGTGCTTTAGATGATGCCGTCCATGAAGCCAAAATAATTTATGAAATTCTAAAAAAAGAAGAAAATTGAAGAAAAAAAACGAGATGAAAAAATAAAATGGAAAAAAGTGAAATAAAGAATTACCCCTTGTTCAAACAAGTCATGATTTTTTTAGGGGATTTTATGGATGAGATTGAAATTCAATGCAAGGGGCGCGATATTATAATAGATGGAATGGATCCAAGTAGGGTTACTACTATAAACATTAAGTTGGAGGATATTCTTACTGAACCAATTAATACAGTATTTCCTCTGAATGTAGATGATTTAAATAAAATCTTAGATAAACTCGAAGATACCACTGTAATGCTTGAGAAAAAACTCAGAGATAAGAAAGATTACATAAAGTTATCTTCAAATGGAGAATCCTACACATTATATCTTTTAGATTTGGAACTTGAGCATCTTCCAACCGTTAACTTGCGGAAAATTAATTATGATAAGAAATATGAGATTAACAGAGGGAAATTAGAAAAGATCATTGAGAAGGCGAAGATTTATTCTGACATCCTCTTTATCCAATATGATTCAATAGGAATACAATACTATTCCGTAGGACAAATAGGAGAATTTACTAAGACCGAACGGATGGTTGAGAAACAAGGACAGTGTGCATATAATCTGACCTTTCTTAAATCAGTTGTAAAGAACACAGAAAATCTATTCGTAAAACCTTTTACCCTATATACGAAAAATGATCATCCTTTACATATAGAATATGTAGATAAGGGTATTGAATACCATCAATGGTTGGCCCCGTGGGTGGAAGACTCGGATTTTGATGATGATTTTGATGATGAATGGTAAAATAACAGATCGTGAAAATAAAAAGGAGTTAAAATTTGAGTAGAGAGAACATAATTGATGATATGAATAGTATTCCAGAAATCTGTAAGAAACATAACCATACAATGCATTGGTATGGTGATTGGTACTGTTCTAAATGTCAAGAAGAAGAAGAATGGGCTCAGCAAGATTATTTTTCAGAAATGTGTGCAAGAATCGCTCTATGTCTTAAATGTAATAATTATGTAGATGGAGACCCTTTAGGTGGTTCTTGTCTAAAATACCCCAGTATGTACGATTATATGTTTGGACGCAAAAGCAAGTGCAAACATTATGTAGAATTAAAACCTGTTCCTTGGAATGATGGATGGGAATACGAAGATCCAAATTGGGATGATAATTTTTAACAGGTGAAAAAAAAATAAAAAAATCTTATCAAGTAATCAAATGTCCTTTCTGTAGCTCAATTTTCATTACAAACGATTTATCTCAGAATTATTATTATAAATGCGGGAAATGTGATTTAGTATTCCCTATTGAGCAAAATCGGGAGATTATAAAAGCTAAGGAACTTGTATTATGGATTGAAAATTATCAAACAATTACTTGGAAACCGAAGCGAACACCTGCATTAGGCTGGAATAGTTTAACATTATTAGAGGCTCTTACTGATTCTGCAAAAACATTTTTAGACTTAGGGAATCAGAAGCAATGCAAGAAACAATTAGGTAAAATCCTCAAGATTCTTAGAAACAAGATTAAAATCTCGAAAAGAAATTTTAGGCCCTTAATTGAACGCTGTCAATTTAGAGAAACAAAAAGAACAAGATGTAATAAAACACCCGTGAAAGGGACTAAGAACGGTCTAAAATTATGTGGATATCATTATGAAAAGGTAAACCAACAAAATACCTTAATTAATTTTGTAAATAGTGAGGTTAGGAGTGAATTGTAAAAATGGCTACAAAAAAGCAGGTTTATATAACTAAGAGTGGAGAGAAGCGTGAATACTTTTCTGAGAGAAAAGAGGATAAGAAAGGTAGTTGGAAGAGAACTCATAAAGGGAGATGTCCTGAATGTAAAATAATTCTAAGAAAGATATTTGCTAAAATCAATAATAAACTAGTATGTCCGGGTTACATCTGCAAAACTTGTAATATGATTCTCTTATATGAAAAGTGTAGAATTATAAAGATTTCTGAGAAGGTTAAAGAACAACATACTTTAATTGAGGTTGTAGAGGAGATTTATAGTAATAATGGAATTGAGAAGTTTCAATATCAATGCCCTAATTGTAATGTAATTAAAGAAACTAATTCTTTAAGTGAAAAGCTGTATTGTCGAGACTGTTTTTTGGCAGAAGAAAAAACTATCAAAATGGAAAGAAAAGATCCTGAAGGAAAATATGCTTATTTCTATGAAAGAGCTGAGGGTATATCTAATGAGTAATTGCGCCAATTGTAATAATGAATTAGGTAAGAAAGCGAAAGATTGTGAGTTTTGCAATAATAAGATTTGCAGAGAGTGTCAAGGTATGTCCTTATGTCAAAAGTGTTATAAGGATGGATGCGATAATTGTCTTGAACAATGCCCTAAATGTTTAGAACGATTTTGCTCAAACTGTATCAGAGAACATATCAATATGAAGTTTAGTTTGGATGAAAAAATAGAGAAATTCAAGAACGAGATAAATATATCAAATTTAGCCTCCGATACTAAAGAAAGGATAATCTCTAAAGTCAAAGATGGGTGGTTTATAGAGAAATGAGTAAAAAGATAACCTTTAATCTATTGTTCTTGAGAAAGAATAAGAAAGGAGTTTTAGAGCATTATTCATTTGATTGTTGTTATAATGAGTCTAAAGGAATGACCGAATTTTATAATGATTTAATAACTTCAATACTCCGAGATTATAGTTCTTGTTTTATTAAGAATATAAAAGTAATAAAGGACTGGAGGGAAATTATCGCATGGTTGGAATAAATAAAAGAATTTGCATTATTGCCAGTTGTAGTCAGAAGAAATTGAACCATAAGGCACCTGCAATTGAATTAAATCAAGGTCAACTTTTTAGGTCCATAAAAAAATTAGCTGCTAAAAATAATTTTGATGTGAAAATTTTATCAGGTAAATATGGCCTATTGGATCCAGCAACAATCATTGAACCCTATAATCAGAAGATTACATCAAAAAGACAAATCTTAGATATTTCCCTAAAGATTTCTGTTAAGATAAATCAAGTCATTAAAGATTATGATAAAATTATTGTAATAATGGGTTCAAATTATAGAAAAGTCTTAGAGCCATTCTATACTGATAAATTCATTATAGTTTTTGATAAAAGAGGTATTGGAGGCTATTTACAATTAGTTTCTAAATTTAATGCAATGCCTGTAAAAAAATTATTCCTGGAGATCGAAAAGTTCCAAATAAAAGTTCCAATTGAAAATATTAAAAATAGTGGAGAAATAACAGAAAATGTCTAAATTAAAGTGTTTTTATTGTAAAGTCATGTTTAAATCAAAAAAGGATATCTTTCGAGATTTAAACAATTGGCCTATATGTGAGGATTGTTTATATGAAGATGTTTCGGATTATTGGGATGATGATTTTGTAGAGCAAATCCTACATGATATTAAAACCAGATTTAAAGGAAATTATGCGAGATGGCATAAATGGTTTTATGAAAATAATGAAATGTGCGATGGGGTTCATGATATAGACTGGTATGTTCCTAAATCTGAATTAGTTGAGATTGATGGGAATAAATATTGCCAATCGTGTATGGAAAAATTAGCTGTTAAAGAAAGTAGTGGAGAAATAACGGAAAATGTGTGATAAAAAGTCCTACTGTAATCGAAAAGTTGATGATTGCTTAGTTGATATTGTCAATAAGATCAACTCAAATCCTAATTATCGAACTCTTGCATGTTGTTGCGGTCATGGAATATACCCTACGACTATTGTTGTTAAAGATAAGAAGGGTCACATTTTTGAATGGTTCACTAAAATCTGGTTAGGTAAAAGAAAAAGAAATAGATACTATAAGAGTGATTCAGAGGGATTTTATTTTATCCCTGAAGTAATTGAGAATTTTATTAGAAGTGCTGAGGTTTTAGAGAGATTATGAAAAAAGAAGTATTAGACCAGATAAGAGACGGAATTAAGCATAATAGAACGATTATCTTAACATATCCCTTAGATAATTTAGAGATTAAGATACAAGCCATAAAAGTTAAAAAAGAATATAAAATCTGTGTTAAGACCTCTCACTTAACAGAAGGGTTTTCGGATAATTACATTACAGATACGAAAGGAGCGCTTACGAATATTGAGGGTTATAGCTTTCCTTCCGTTCTTACGATTGGCGGAGTCAAAATACAAAACCCTGAACAAATAAAGACCGAAAAAGAGCAACTAAGAGAATATAAGCAAAAAAATAAAGTGATTAATATGGAAACTTGCTCTTTCTGTAAGCAAAGCAAAGAAAAAGGAACAGAGCTATTTTGGTGTCCTCGTATAATTGGTCAAGATGATAGTAAGCATGCGACAATTCACTATTTTGGAAATTGGGTATGCTTAGAATGTTGTTCAAAATCATACTTCAAAAGTATGTATGATAAACATCAAGGAAACTCTTGGTGTGGTTCTTGTGCGCGATGCGATTTTCCCTTAGGTGCGAGCTTAAAAGCAGATAAACTTTATCAAAAGCCAACGCGAGGCTTGTTTGTTCGCAAGTGTACGATTATAAATCGGGACGAAAATCTACATGCGAAAATAGAGGAGACGGGAGAGTTTATGTTCAGAGAGCTAAGTCCTTTCGCACAACGCTATTTTGGATTCAAATGGGATCATCACCGCAAAAAACTTATACTAATTGGCCGACCTATCCTAGATGGCGTTTCCGAATTAGTATTTAGACATAATAAATTACCTACCAGAATTATAATTACGCTTCGAGACACATTTACGTATGATTCTGTATCTTGGGGGGAGTTACGTAAATATTATTGGAGCGCGTGTAAGTATCCTCAACATTTTAAAGAAGAAAAATGGATGGATAGTTCTCCGGTTATCATTCTTTCAGGGTATTTGAATAAAGATGGCATCAACTTTAATCAAAATTTTATGAATCATATAGAATATTTAAAACAAAAATTCGGAGTGGTCCTATGAGAATAGAAATTAATGGTAGTTGGAAAAACTTTAAGAGCTTGAACTTTACACATCTTCGAGATAAATTGCTTGATGGTACCAAAACCCAGACTTGTAGGACGGGCTTTATTGCGAATTACCAGCTTCGGGAAACCATTGCGATAACTTCTACAGAGGTTACTGAGGAAAAAGAACTTTTATTTTTAGTTCCTGTAAATAAACATTATCCTAAACGACTATGTGATGTTTCCTTGGCCGAAGCTAAGAAAGATGGGTTTGAAACTAAAGAGGATTTCGTTGAGAAATTGTTAGAAATAAATAAATTAAAGTTTAAAGAGCATTGGAGTTTATTAACCGCTTGGGACCCTGAAGAGCGCGTATTTTTAAAGGATTTAGAGTCTTTTGCGGCTAATACTGCCAAATCTTCGCAACATCCCACTATATTTGATTATATATAAAAGAGGTATACAAATGGTACCAAAACGACAAGAAAAGCAATTCTATAAGAAAGTCATCATAATCTTTGTATAAAATTCGCAGATTTTTTTAAAAAAGCAATAGAAGTTGAGAAGATATGAATAAGGGATATAATATGAATTTAGAACTATTAGGGTTTTTCGAGTAAAAGAAA
>JAYEHV010000028.1:0-13609 GCA_034716495.1 Nanobdellota archaeon | reverse complement strand
AAGTAAATTTACTATCCTCACGTCAGGAGGTTGGACGGTTTACGACGCTGAGAAGGGGATTGCGACGGTACAGGTCGAGCGTGGCGACGACGATTTGGAGATGAAGGGGATAAAAATTCTTTTTTCGGTTAACGGTTCGAGTTTTGGGAGTCTGGTTATCGCACCGGATTCCGGGGAGACAAAGGTTTACTTTTTTAATCTAAGTGATTATGGAAAACCTGATAGGGTTTCGGTTTTCCCGATTTTTGTCGTCGGTAAATCAGAAAAAATTGGAGAAATATCGTCGAAGGTTATAATTCCTTTTGGGAAGATTTATGAGGTTGATGATGTTTATGACTTGGAGGAGGATTATTCTGGAGTTAATTATTATGTTAAAAATGGTGGGGATGACGACGCTGATGGGTTGTCTGATGCTACAGCGTGGGCGACGAGCACAGCTGTGAATGCGCATATTTTTGGAGAGGGTGATAATTTATATTTCCGCAGAGGCGACACTTGGGATTTAAGCTATAATGATTTTTTTGATTTTACAAATGATAATGGGGCAGAAGGAAATTTTTTTACGATCGGTGCATATGGCACAGGAGTTGCACCAATAATTAATGCGCAAGAAAGCATTTCTGGAAGTTGGTCGGATGAGGGTGGAGATATATGGTCTAAAAATATGAGTGGAAGAAACGAAATCAGCAGGGTGTGGCTATCAGATGACGACACTTTCGAGGCAGCAGACGAAACAACAGTGGACGTGAATAAAAGATGGTTCTATCCCCGAACCAACAACATTTTATATGTCTACGCCACAGAAAATCCTGACTCCATGTACACAAGCGTGAAAATTAGCAGCATATCTTATTGCATACGTCTCCGTGGGGTTAATCATGTTACTATTCAAGATTTGGATATAAGGGGTGCTTGTTACGCGGAAATAAAACTTCAAACCGACTGCAACAATATAATTATACAAGATAATGATATTTCGTTAAGTGGAGGTTCAGGGATTAGCGGACAGGTTTATTCAGGAGAGGAATATATTATTAGTGATGTAATTGTAAGGAATAATATTATTGATGCTAAATATAACATAACTTATGCAGGAAGTTACGTCGCGCACGACATGGGTCCAGAAGATGGAATTTCACTGTATTCAGCATGTCAAAATTGGCATGTTTATTCAAATACTATCCGAGATTACGGACACACAGGGATAGCTCTTCAGACTCCCACGACGACAGAAGGGGGGAATCATGACAATATAATAGAAAAAAATGATATATCTGCACCCAATAGCCCCTATTGCAGAGGCATTGAGGTTAACGGGCCAGAGGGAATGGCGACAGGAAATGTATTTAGAAAAAACTTCATTCATGATTGTAACATTAGGTCTCAAATCGGAGGCAATAATAATAAATTCTACAATAATATCTTTGAAGATACAGCACAATCACAAAGAAAATCTGGTGCAAGCCAGGCCGTTATGTTCGGGGGATGGTTGACATCGCATACTTTTATTTGCCACGACAACGAATTTTACAATAACACAATATCAGGCGTTTACGATAAAGGCATAGCCCTTGCAACAAATGATGGTATTCCCAACGAAAACAATTTGATTAAAAATAATATCGTAATAGATGCGGGACAAGGAGTTAATCCCAATATATGTATCTATGTGGATTCGGGAGTAACCGGGGATAATACGATTGAAAACAATCTATTTTATGACGCAGACACCAGCACTGTTGTAAGTTATCGGGGAACAACCTATACCGTGGCTGACGCTAACTCCGGTTTATCTGATTTTGTGGGGAATTTAGGAACAGACCCACTTTTTATCGATCCGGAAAACGGAGATTTCAGACCAAGAGTTGGAAGCCCCGCATGCACAATGTCAAGCACTGGAAGTTACGTCGGTGCTTTGCCTTGTGAGTGAAGTTTCCTCTATTTTTTAATAAAGATAAAAAACTGTTTAGAATAATGTAGGTTTCTTAATTCTACATGTAGAAGCAACAGACATATGTCCCTTGCTTCTACAAGATTTGGCTCAATAGAAACCCTTTTAAATCAAATTTCTCCAATATATTTATGGAAATCAAAATCTTGAAGGATGAAAAGAACGAACTTGATATAGAGGTAGGTAGTCTGACAGTCTCTGAAATTCTTAGAGTTTATCTTAATAAATCTGGGGCAAAATTAGCCGCTTGGAAAAGAGATCATCCAACAAGGAATCCGGTTCTGCATATCGAGGGAGACAACCCAAAGAAGATTTTGAAAAGTGCAATCGCAATGCTCGAAAAAGAAATTGATAATGTTGTCGATGAATTCAAGAAGCTTAAATAATTCTATTAATTTCTTTGAATCATACAAATCCTTTTAACCGTTGGATATTTTGAACAATCATGGTAACAAGAGCGAAAATTTCCACAGGCTCATTTGACCTAAACAAATTTCTCTTCGGAGGATACGAAGAAGATATTATTACGACACTTTATGGTCCTGGAGGCTCGGGCAAATCAAATTTTTGTATAATTGTCGCAACATCCCAAGCGCGAAAAGGGAACAAAGTAATCTTTATGGATACTGAAGGAGGTTTTTCTTCAGACAGATTCAAGCAAGTTCATCAGGGAACTAAAGAAGAGATTGAGAAATCCTTGCAGAATATTTTATTACTTAAACCGACTTCTTTTGCTGAACAAGAAAAAGATTTTCAAAAATTATTAACTCATGTAAAAAAAGGAGACGTTCCTTTAATTATAATAGATTCTATTGCTATGCTTTACAGGCTTGAACTTGGAGACGCAATAACTTCAAAAGATAATGAAAAAATTTCCGAAGTGAATCGAAAACTCGCAAAACAATTAAGATCACTAAATGAAATTGCGAGAAAGCAAAATATTCCCGTCATTGTTACAAACCAAGTTTACTCGACGTTCACTCAAACTAACGAAGACCAAAACTTTGAAAGAAAAGTTTCGATGGTTGGAGGAGACCTTCTAAAATACTGGAGTAAATGTTTAATCGAACTTCAGGATTTCAGAGGAAAAAGAAAAATTATTTTGAGGAAACATCGGAGTCTGCCAGTTAAAGAATTGCCTTTTGAAATTGTAAATGAAGGAATTCGGAGGAAGGGTTTATTTTAGAACTCAAGAGCATAAATTGAAATAAATAATAACTGAAAAGAAAATTTACAAAAGCTATTTCTTCTTTACAGCCCTTTTCTTCACAATTTTCTTTTTCTTCGTCACCTTTTTATCTTCCTTCCCATGATCAATCACCTTCCCATCTTTATCAATTTCAATCTCCCCACTTTTTAACTTTGCCTTAAACTCTTCTTTCTTCTTAGTCAACTCCTCATTTGAAGAGCAATCAGGATTAAAGCAAAATCTCCACGGAGCCCCACCTTTCTTGAACGCAACAACTTTAGGAAATCCACATTCTTTACATACTTCTAAATCTCCCTCTTTCTTTTCTTCTTCCTCGGCTACTTTCTTCGATAACCTCGCCGGTTTCATCATCCCCTTCGGAGGCAAAGAATAAATTGTCTTACACTCCGGATAAGCATCACATGAAACAAAGTACCTAGAAAACCTTTTCCCATACATAACTCTTAGTTTTCCCTTATGACAAACCGGACATTCCGACATCGTGTTGGCTTCTTTTTCTTGTTCCCAAACAATAGCGTTAGCATCTGCTAAACATTTCCCCATCGCATCCAAATTTTTACTCATACCTTCAGCAATCTTACTAACCGCTTCTTTGGCTTCATTTAAAATTTCTTTTTCTTGTTCCTTAAAACCTTTTTTCGCAACCTCAATTCTCTCCAACTCTTTTGTCATTTTTTTTGTCATCTTCTCATCTAAAATAATCGGCGAATATTTCTCCAAGGTCTCAACCATCCGCATTCCTAATTCTGTAACTTCAATACTTTTCTCTCGAGCATAACCTCTAGAATAGAGTGTTTCAACAATCGCAGACCGAGTAGCTTTGGTCCCTAATCCTCTCTTTTCTAACTCCTTAACTAAGGATGCCGCAGAATACCGTCGAGGAGGCTGCGTTTCTTTTTCTTCAGTTCGAATCTCCAACACGTCAACCTCTCCATCTATAGTTGGAACTTTTGACTCTTTAATAGAACTAGGATAAACATGCATCCAACTCTTGTCTTTAACTTGCACACCCTTTGCCACAAAATCCAAACCACCAACAATAACCTTGATTTTCTTACTCTCAACTTTCGCCGTATCACAAAAACATGAAATAAATCTCTTAACAATCAAATCGTAAATCTTCTTATCAACTTCAGATATTTTTTTAACCTCTCCAGTAGGATAAATCGCGGGATGTGCCGGATCGCTTTTCTTTCCTTCCGTAGGATTTTTGTTAACTGCATACTTAACCTGCGTAGTATATTTTTTCAACATTTTAAGAATTTTATCATAACCAATATCTTTAGGATATTTCTGACTAGAGGTTCTTGGATAAGAAATCATCCCGGCAAGATAAAGACTCTGTGCACTTTTTAGAGTTTGCGACGGAGTAGACCCCTGATACCTATAAGCTTCAGTCTGTAACGTAGTCAAATCAAACGGAACAGGTGCCACGACATTCTCATCTTTTATCGTCGTAGTCGCTTGCCCCGTCTTCCCTTGCAAATGTTTAAACTTCAAAAGCTCCCCTTCCTTAAAAATATCTTTCGGATGTTTAACCTCAACTTTCTGATTTTTAATATCCTTAACCTGCAAAAAAATCTGCCAGTAGGGTTCCGATTTAAATTCATTAATTTCTTTTTCTCTATCTGCAACAATCTTCAGAGCAGGACCCTGCACCCTCCCAATAGACAAAATTCTGAATGTTCCTGTCGAAGACAATGCTTTCATCAAACCCCTCGACAAATTAATCCCATAAAACCAATCGATATAGTGCCGTGTCTCCCCTGCAATCGCAGCACCCCAATTCAATGTTGGCATTAAATTCTCAAAACTCTCATCGAGTGTCTCCTTAGTTAAAGACGAAAACTTCATTCTCTTAGCATCCTTTTTTTTACAAATAAATCTCACAACATTCCAACCAATAACTTCTCCCTCAACATCAAAGTCCGTCGCCACAATGAACTCATCGGCTTCCTTAGCCAATTTTTTCAGTGTTGTTAAATATTTCTTTGTGAAAGCACTTCGCCCCTTTTGATGTGCTGGTTGCCACTCAACCTCAAAATTAGGAAACGGGCCCCTTTTAGCAATCTGTTGAATTCCAAACAAATGACCTACAGCACATCCAACAATATATTTTCGAGACCCTTTATAAAATTCATAATAGGAAACCTTGTCTTTCGTAGTAATTTTCTCGTCATTAGCATCACTAAGCGCCGCCGCTATCTTCTCCGCAGCTGCCGGTTTCTCAGTGATAATCAGTGTTGTTTTTTCTTTTACCATAACCAATTGTATCTAGAAGGCTTTTTATATTTTGATGCTATCTTTTTTTTTGGATAAAGCGATACTAAAAGAAGATTATTTAAATATATAATAGTTCTAAGAGATTTAAATAATCTTAATTTTGGAGAAAACGCAGTTTCAATAGAACCCTACGAAAGAGTTTTAGAGGCTATTGGGAAACCAAGATATTATAAGACCAATGGAGATAATTAGTTGGTACTTACTTCTCTAAGCGTTTAAATTAAAAATTAAATCTCTAAAATCTTTCCTCGCCTACCAACTTGCACAACTTTTGTTTTCCCGATTTTGTCCTCAATTCCTTCGCTTTCGTGGATATGTGCCGAAATTAACAAGTCAGGTTTAAAACGTTCCACTGCATTTCTTAAGATTTCATCTCCTTGAATTCCTGAAAACTCTGCTTCAGTTCCTTCCGCATGTAAATGAGAGACTAAAACTTTTTTCCTTGCTTTCATCTTTTTGAAGTTACTTTTTATGCTCTCCAAATCTTCTTTGTCTAAACTAAGTTTCCAGTTGGGACTTCCAATACCTGCGATTCCTACGCCTTCATAAGTTACATAGTAATTATGGATACTTTTCCCGTCCCTTGCTAACAGGGTACATTCTTCATCAAACTCACAGTTCCCTGGAATAAAAATAATTTTTTGGTTTGCCTTTCGGAAGGGCTCCAAAATTTTTCCGTCTCCTTTAGCATATCCATATATATCTCCTGCTAAAACAACCAAGTCTACTTTTCCCTTTTTAGCTTTTTCAGATAGTTTTGTCGCTATGTCTATATTTCCATGCAAATCTGCCGCTGCCAAAATCTTAAGCTTCTTTTTCATAACATTACAAATCAACAATCTTTTAAATAAACTTCTCTCTTGAATATTATGACCGTCAAACCAAAAAAGAAAGGCTATGATTTTACAGAAGTAGAAGCAAAAATAAAGGGATTCTGGGAAGATAAAAAAATATTCAAAACAGATTTAACCAAGAAAAAAATCTATGCTGTAGATACCCCTCCCCCAACAGTCTCGGGAAAAATGCATATAGGACACGCTTTCAGTTATGCTCAACAAGACTTCATAGTAAGATTCCAAAGAATGAATGGTGGTGTTTACTATCCTTTCGGAACAGATGACAACGGACTCCCAACAGAAAGACTTGTAGAAAAACTGAAGAAAGTAAGAAGCAAGAACATGAGCAGGGCAGAATTTATTGAACTCTGTCTAAAGACCCTAAAAGAAATAAGACCGGATTTTATAGAAGATTGGAAAAGACTAGGAATTAGTGCAGATTATGGAAAATGCTATTCAACTATAGATAACCAATCTAGAAAATTATCTCAAAAAGGATTTTTAGATTTATTCAAAAAAGGAGAAATTTACAAAGCAGAGTTTCCAACAATATGGTGTTGCGAATGTCAAACTGCAATAGCTCAAGCAGAACTAGAAGATAAAGAACTTCCTGGAAAGTTTTCAACGTTAAAATTCAAGATTAAGGAAACTGGCAAAGAACTTCTAATCGCAACAACACGTCCAGAATTACTTCCTGCATGTGTCGCAGTTTTTGTACATCCAGAAGATAAAAGATTCAAAAAGATAATAGGAAAAACGGCAGTTGTTCCTCTTTTCAATCAGGAAGTTCAGATTCTAGCAGATGAAAGTGCAGACCAAGAAAAAGGGACTGGAGTTTTAATGATTTGTTCATATGGAGATAAGTTTGATGTAGATGCAATCAACAGACACAACATAGAGCCGAAAATCGTCTTCAACAAAGATGGAACTACGACATACAATGGTTACGAAGGCCTAAAACTCAAGGCTGCAAGGAAAAAAGTTCTTGAAGAACTCAGTAAGGCTAACCTAATAGCTGGACAAAAAGAAATAACTCACGCAGTTAACACACATGACAAATGTGGAACAGGGATAGAATTTTTACAGACACCTCAATGGTTTATTAAACTAATGGACAAAAAGAAAAAATTAATCGAACAAGGAAATAAGATTAACTGGTATCCGGAATATATGCATAAGAGATATAACAATTGGGTTAAGGGTTTAGAATGGGACTGGAACATCTCAAGAAATAGGCACTTCGGAATTCCAATTCCTGTTTGGGAATGTGAAAAATGCAACGAGATAATTTTAGCAAAAGAAAGCGAACTTCCTGTAGACCCATTACAATCTAAAAAGAAATGTCCAAAATGTGGGGAAAAAGCAATACCTGAAGAAATGGTTTTAGATACTTGGGCGACATCTTCACTTAGTCCACAAATCGCAGGGAATTTAGTGGACAACAAAATAAAAATACCCTTCTCATTAAGACCTCAGGCACATGACATAATAAGAACGTGGGCATTCTACACAATAGCGAGAGCCTACATGCAAGAGAACAAAATTCCTTGGAAAGATATTGTTATCTCAGGTAATGTCTCACTAAAAGGAGAAAAAATGAGCAAGAGTAAGGGGAATATTATAGAACCAGAAACTTTAATAGCCAACTATGGATCAGACGCATTAAGATTCTGGGCAAGCGGCTCAACACTCGGAAGCGACCTAGACTATCAGGAAAAGGACTTGGTTACAGGTAAAAAAACGGTTAATAAATTATGGAATGCAGCAAAATTTGTTTTCATGAATCTAGAAAATTACGACGGAAAAAGCAAACCAAAGAAGCTAGAAAAGGTTGACCAAGAATTTCTTAAACATTTAAATTATAATATCAGAATTATTACCGAGAGCTTCGAAAAATATAGGTACTCTGTAGCAAAATCAAAGACCGAAAGATTCTTCTGGGATGACTTTGCAGATAATTATATTGAAATTGTAAAGAAGAGAGTTTACCAAGAAGAAGGAGACAAACGTTTATCTGCTCAATACACCCTTTACAAAACCATACTCGCATTATCAAAATTATTCGCCCCAATAATGCCATTCGTCACAGAAGAAATTTATCAAACATATTTCATAAATATTGAAAAAGACATTTCAATTCATACTTCTTCCTGGCCAAAGTTAGAGAAAGATTCACAACCTTCTGCAGAATTTACTGCATTCTGCACACTCCTTTCCCAGGTACGACAAGCAAAATCAAATGCCCAAAGATCAATGAACTCGGAGATAATTCTAACTCTCAATAAAAATAATATAGGAATGTTAGGGGAGATGATGGAAGATTTTAATTCAGTAACAAACTCTAAAGAAACAAGGGAAGGGAAACAATTTAGAGTTGATTTCGTAGAGCCATCTAAGGAATATCCTTCAAAACATAAATAAACCCTCTTCTAATAATTATAACATGGATGAATCACAAAAATTTGAATTAGAAAATTTAGTTGAGGAACTTGAAGGTTATAGGGGAAGGCATACAGAACTCATCACAGTTATGATTCCTGCAGGAGCCACGCTGACGCAGACGACAAAACAACTCGAAAACGAAAAAGGGACTGCAACAAACATAAAATCGACAGGAGCAAGAAAGAATGTTATTAATGCTCTTGAAAGAGCGATAAGAAAACTGAAAGAAATTGAGAGAACTCCTCCCAATGGATTGGCCGTTTTTTCAGGAAATGTATCTGGAGAGTTGGGGAAGGAAAATCTTGAGGTCTGGGCGATTGAACCTCCGAAGAAGTTGAAAGTAAAAATTTATCGTTGCGATCAAACATTTGTTTTAGAACCTTTAAAGGAAATGTTGGAAACTGAGGAAGTCTATGGTCTTTTAATTATTGAGCGAAACGAAGCATCAATTGGAATTTTGGATGGTAAACACATAAAAATTTTACAACATATGACTTCAGGAATTCCTGGAAAGACGCGAGCAGGAGGTCAGTGTTTATCTCCAGATACTTTGCTAATGAAAGAAAATGGAGAATTAGTTAAAATAAAAAATATTAAAAAATCAGAAAAAGTCTTCTCTCAAAATTTCAAAAATGAAACAATTTGTGTATCTGGAGTTAATGCTAAATGGAACAACAAAAAAGAATTATTTAAACTAACTACTTGTTACCCGAAATTAAATATTTCTGCTTCAAAAGACCATCTCTTTTTTGTAAGAACAGAAAAGGGAATTGAAGAGAAAACGTTAGAAGAAATTAAAATTGGAGATTATCTTATTATGCCTGAGGAAATAAAACTTAGCCTAAAGGAACAAAAAATAAATTTCTCCCCTAAGATTAAACAAAAGTTTAACATGAAGGAAATTACAATTCCAAAAAAACTAGATTCAAAACTTGCGAAAATACTTGGCTATTACTTGGGAGATGGAAGCGGAGAAATTGATAGAATCTCCTTCTCAGAACAAAGAGAAGAAGTAGCAAACTATTACCGAGCATTAATCGAAACCTATTTCGACTTAGATTCTAAAATAAAATTTCGGAAGAAAAAAGGTTATTGGCAAATAAGATTCTATAGTCGGATTCTTTCACAATTTATAAGATCTTTTTTTAATGAAAAAGATAAAACACTGAACCAAGAGATTCCAGCGATAATACAGTCTTCTCCAAATAATGTTTTAGCTTCTTTTATTGCAGGATTCTTTGATGCAGAAGGTTACGTCTCAAAACCTAGAGTTGCCTTGGGAATAAACAACAAAACTCTGGCTAAAGAGTTACAATTTTGCCTTCTCAGGCTAGGAGTAGTTTCTTCAATAATTGAATATGATAATAGAAGAAATCCTTATTCTAAGAATATTAGATACACTATTGCTATTGATGATTTAGAATCTTTAAATAAATTTGCGCAGAAAATTGGATTTTGTTCCATTGACAAACAGACAAAACTTGAGAAGATGCTTAAGCAAAGAAGTAATCGAAATAAGGTGAGACAATTGGTGGTTAATGGTAGGGAAGTCGCAAAGATTATTAGAAATCATAATTTAACAACCACACAATTCAACAGTCCGGATTTTTTTTGCAATAAAAAACAAATGAGCAAAGAAGTTTTCAAAAAAAGAATTTTGGATAAAATAAAAGATTTAGAACTAAGAAAACATTTGAGTTTATTTTATAATTCAAATCTAATTGTAGTAAAAGTGTCAGAAATTAAATCTCTTGGACTTTCTGAAACAGTAGACATTGAAACAAAAAACCATAATTTTATCGCAAATGGTTTAATTGTCCACAACTCCGCACAAAGATTCGCCCGTATCAGAGAATCTGCAGCAAAGGAATTTTTTAAGCGGGTCGCAGAGGCAATGAAAAAACATTTTTGGGATAATAAAAAGTTGAAGGGTATTCTTGTTGGAGGACCAATTCCTACGAAAGAAGAGTTCCTAGAACAAGGGCAACTGGTAACTGCATTGAAAGAAAAAGTAATTGCAGTGAAAGATTTGGGCGGGACTGAGATGCATGGATTGCAAGAGCTTGTTCAATTATGTGGAGATGTTTTAGCTGAACAAGAGATTACAAAACAAAAAGAAATTCTCGATCAGTTTTTTGAGAAATTGGCAAAAAATCCTAACAAAGTTGCTTATGGTGAAGCGGAAGTTGAAGATAGATTAACTCGGGGGGCAGTAGACAAATTAATTCTTTCAAAATCTTTATCCAAAGATAAAATAAAAATATTGGAAAATTTGGCAAAAGCATCCTCGACAGAAATACATTTTGTAACAAAAGAAACTTCGCAAGGAGTTCAATTTGATAATCTTGGAGGGGTAGGCGGATTATTAAGATTTGAGATTTATGATTAAGATTAAAGATACTTAGCCATATCTTCTAAGACTTCATATCCTGCCTGAACTCTTTCCTCAGAAGTTTTATGCCCTGTTATCGGCCTTCCAACAACCAAAATATCCGAGCCATCCTTTACCGCATTCCCTGGAGTAAAAACTCTTTTTTGATCTTCTCCAGCAGGAGTCCTCGGACCTTTAATTCCGGGAGTAACACACATCATATAATTTGATAGCTTCTCTCTGACCCCTCGAAGATCTTCCACGGAACAAACAATTCCATCAAGTCCAGCTTCTTGACTTAAACGTGCAAGATGCAAAACATGATCCCCAATTTTCCCCAAAACTTTCAATTCCTCATTAAGAATCTTGTTATCAATACTCGTTAAAACCGTAACACCCACCATCTTTGGAAGTCTTGTTCTATATTTCCTTGCCCCTTCCCTTGCCCCTTCAACCGCAGCCTTCATCATCTCTAACCCTCCCGAAGCATGAACATTAAATATATAAACTCCCAACTCGCTCGCAGCCTCAGCCGATCCCATAACTGTGTTCGGAATATCGTGATATTTTAAATCAAGAAAAACATCGGCACCATAACCTTGAACAACTTTTACTGCCTCAGGACCAAACCTCGTATACGTTTCCTTACCTATCTTAAACAACCCTACAACAGGACTCAACTCTTCAACTCTCGCCTTTATATCACCAATAGTGGCAAGTCCATCTAACGGTAAACAAACCATCTTCCTCGCTTGCTCTTCTTTTTCTGTCAATTTCATTTTTCTACCTTAGGAAACCGGTGTTTCTCTCCCCACCTAAAAGGATCTTTCCTCCACTCATTCAACATTTTTACTTGTTGATTATAACACTAATTTCTAATCCTACTTTTGCAAGCGCTCTTCCATAATCCATCCCTTAACAATCGAAAAGAACTTTATAAATTCACTCCAATAAAATTCATCAAAACCCTGTAATAAAATTCATAATCTAAAATAACTCCTGTCGGTGTGCTCCCAGGAGACATATGTCGTATTCTAAAATAACTCATGTCGGTAATCTTTTAAAACTCTTCTACCAATAACTTATATGGAGAAAAATGAGAATAATGAAGTAGACTCTGCGCTTATTATCACTGAATCAACAGCAGAAGAACTAGATAATGTTTTTGAAAACAACGAGAAAGATTCGATTGAAAAGGTGGAAGCTGCACTTTTTATCGCAGGAAGATTTCTTAATTTGCAAGAATTAATTATGTTAACAGATATAAATCCTATAATGCTTAAGGAAATTTTGCACCGTCTTGAAAAGAAATATTCTGAAGGCGTTCTTCGTTTGATTAATAGAAATAACTCTTGGAAGATGGATGTCGCAGAAAAATATCATTATCTAATCAACAAATTAGCGACGGGAAATGCAGAATTCACAAAAGCAGAACAAGAAACTCTAGCTATCATCGCCTACAAACAGCCGATAAAACAATCGGTAATAATAAAAATTAGAGGTAATAAATCCTATGACCATATTAAAAAATTTAGAGAGCTCGGATTAGTCATAGCTAAACAAACAGGCCATACCTTGAACCTTTCACTTTCAGAAGAATTCTATGAATATTTCAACATCCATAAAAAAGAGACCTCCCAACATAAAGAAAATCAAAAAGAGACCTCCCCATAATGGAATGGTTAACTGTTCTTTATCTAGTTTATACATTTATAGCGTTTTATTTTTTATCTTTGTATATCTTGGTTTATGTGCAGAACCGAAAGCAAATCTATGAAACTATTAAGCCGGATAAAATTCGCTCATTGTCTATAGTTATTCCTTGCTTTAACGAAGCCAAGAGTATCGGTAAGAATATCGAAGTATTCCTAGCGTCAGATTATAAGGGGTTAAAAAAATTAATTGTCGTCGATGATTGCAGCACAGATAATTCTTATGAAATAATAAAAAAATATGCAAAGAAGTATTCAAGAGTCATAGCATTGCGAACACCAAAAAATACTGGTCGGGCAGCCGGGGCAAAGAATTTCGGAATCAAATATGTAAAAACAGAACTAATCGGATTCAGCGACGCAGATTCACTACCTAACAAAAACGCAATCTCAAAAATGGTTGGATTTTTTAATGATTCAAAAGTTGGAGGAGTTACATCAAGAGTGTTTGTAAACAGTCCAAGGAATTACTTAACAAGAGCTCAAGCAATAGAATATAAGATAATCGCGTTTACAAGAAAACTACTAGGATTTTTAGAGTCAATCTATGTAACCAATGGACCATTAAGTATCTACAGAAAAAAAGCCTTTGACCAAACAGGAGGTTTCGACGAAAACAACCTAACCGAGGACATTGAACTAACATGGCATCTAGTATCTAAGGGATGGAAAATCTATATGTCAATACCTGCAATTATTCGTTCTTATGTTCCAACAACAATCAAAACGTGGTTTCGCCAGAGGATAAGATGGAATGTTGGGGGAATTCAGACAGTTGCAAAATACAGAAAAAAGTTTCTAGAA